>DASZWL010000148.1:0-2397 GCA_035546695.1 Rhodanobacteraceae bacterium
GCGGAATCAACGCACAGGTGATGCCGCGGTCTTCGTCGGCGCCTAGGATGTGGTCGGGATCCTTCAGGCGGAACGCGAGGCCGATCAGCGTCGCGACCGGCGCGAGCGTGATGTAGCGCTTCTTCCAGTTGAAGCGAAGGCCGATCACCTCGACGCCGTCGATCGTGCGCTTCTCGACGATGCCTTCGGATTGCGTCGCGGCGGCGTCGGAGCCCGCTTCGGGGCCGGTCAGCGCGAAGCAGGGGATCTCCTCGCCGGTCGCGAGCCGCGGCAGATATTTCTTCTTCTGCTCGTCGGTGCCGTAATGGATCAGCAGTTCGCCCGGGCCGAGCGAGTTCGGCACCATCACGGTGACGGCTGCGGTGATCGATCGGCTCGAAAGCCGCGTCACGACGCGCGAATGCGCGAGCGCGCCGAAGCCGAGCCCGCCGTGCTCCTTCGGGATGATCATGCCGAAGAAGCGCTCGCGCTTGATGAAATCCCAGATCTCGGGCGGAAGGTCGCGCTGCTGATAGACGTCCCAGTCGCTTAAACGCCGGCACAATTCCTCGGTCGGGCCTTCGAGGAACGCGCGTTCTTCTTCCGTCAGCGCGCGCGACGCGAAATCGAGCAGTTTCTGCCAGTCCGGCATGCCGCCGAAAAGATCGCCGTCCCACCAGACCGTGCCGGCTTCGAGTGCAATGCGCTCGGTCTCGCCGAGCCGCGGCAGCACTTTCGCGAACGCCGGCATCACGAAGCGCGAGACGAGCTGGCGCCGGATGATTGGCACGCCGAACACGATCGCGAGCACGATCAGCACGATCGCCGTGACTTCGAACAGCAGTGGCGATTCGACGCCGACGATGCGCCAGCCGATCAGCCAGACGCCGGCCGCGACGATCCACGCGAGAAAGCCGAGCCCGCGGAACGCGAGCACGCAGAAGGCAACGAGAGCGAGCACGAACGTGACGAGCATGGCGCATCCTCGCTTTGGATGGCGTCATTATGCGCCGCCCGCGCGTCGCATCGCTTGCTGTTCGCGAAACCGGCGCTGAAACGGCTTCGGCGATATCCGCCGAGGCTACAATGCGGCGATGAAGGACAAGCGCGAGATCGTCGACAACTGGCTGCCGCGCTACACCGGCGCGCCGCTCGACGCGCTCGGCTCGTACGTGCTGCTGACGAACTTCGGCCACTACGTCGAGCTTTTCGCGGAATGGAACGCCGTGCCGGTGCTCGGTCGCGACAAGCCGATGCCGAACGCGACCGCCGACGGCATCACGATGATCCACTTCGGCATGGGCAGCCCGAACGCGGCGACGGTCATGGATCTTCTCTCCGCGATCGCGCCGAAGGCCGCGCTGTTCCTCGGCAAGTGCGGCGGACTCAAGAAGAAGAACCAGCTCGGCGATCTCGTGCTGCCGATCGCGGCGATCCGCGGCGAAGGCACGTCGAACGATTATCTGCTGCCGGAAGTGCCGGCGCTGCCGGCATTCCAGTTGCAACGCGCCGTGTCGACGATGATCCGCGATCTCGGCCACGACTACTGGACCGGCACGGTCTACACGACGAACCGCCGAGTCTGGGAGCACGATCTTTCGTTCAAGGAATACCTGCGCAAGACACGTTGCATGGCGATCGACATGGAGACCGCGACGATCTTCGCGGCCGGATTCGCCAACCACATTCCGACCGGCGCGCTGCTGCTCGTCTCCGATCAGCCGATGATTCCCGAGGGCGTCAAGACCGCGCTCAGCGATCGCATGATCACGGCGAATTTCGTCGAAGCGCACATCAAGATCGGCGTCGAGGCGCTGAAACTCGTGCGACGCCATGGACGGAGCGTGAAGCACCTTCGTTTCGAGGACGATCTCGAGAGCGATTGAGCGCGTGACGATGCCTGTCCATGTCCGGGCAGGTTGCCGAATCCCGTATGAGAAGGCCGCCATCGCATTGGCCGACTACGGGGGATTCCATGCAATTCGATCGCTCGATCTTCGTTTTTCTCGCCGCGCTGCTCGCGGAACCGGCGCATGCGGCGCCGGACGTCTATCCGATGCCGCGCGACACGGCGGCAGCAGAGATCATGGACGGATATTCCGTCGGCGAAAGCTGCTCCGAGCGGATGCTGCGCGTCGTCAACCGCACTGCGGAGGAATGCGCGGATTTCCTCGCTCTCGCCAAGAAGACGTGTCCCGCAAAGATCGCCGAGGGCCTTCCGGACGAGCTGACCGAGCGCGATGCGTATCGTCTCGCCGGCCGGTCGAAGGTCTGCGTGATCCTGACGATCAGCGGCCGACCGTACCGGAACGAGCCCGCCGATCGCGCGGCCGAAGCGCTGTGGAAGCGCGATCACGCGGGAGACGGACAATGAACGGCGCGAAAAGCTGGTCCGCGGCGCTCGCCGTCGCGTTCAAC
>DASZWL010000149.1:0-4778 GCA_035546695.1 Rhodanobacteraceae bacterium
CAACGACACCGCCGATCTCCTCGTCCGCTTCCCCGACGGCGGGCCCCAATTCCGATTCGACAACCTCGCCGCCGATCAGGAAGTCATCGTCTACTCCAACGGTTGCCTCATCCAGCACTGGTTGCCAGGCAACGGATGGCCACTCGACGCGCCGCAATCCTGCAACTGATTTCGGCGCGCGGACGGGATCGGCACCAAGGTGCCGCCGATCCGTTTCAAGACTCCTGATGGCGAACGAAGCGCGTCCTGCGAACGGGACGCGTCGACCTCACTGCACGCGATGGCTGAGCTGCACCGCGGGCGGCTCGGCGCCGAACGAGCGCGACGCGCCTTCCGCATCCGGCAACGGATCCCAGTCCTTGCAGAACAGCCGCTTCGCGGCCGAGGTCGCGGTGTTCGCCCAGCCGATCGGCATGCCGATCCAGCGCGACAGCAGGAATACCTTGCGCCGGAACGCCCAGTTGCGCATCGCGAGCTCCGAATAGAAGCGATAGCCCCAGCGCGCCTCGAACAGATGCGCCGACAGGTCGATCAGACGATTGCTCCAGCGGTAGAAGAAGAAGCGCATGTCGGCAAGCCGCATCGGCGTCGCCAGGTTGTCGAACGTCACGACCGACGCCGGCTCGACGACGAGCTTCTCCTTCCTCGCGAGCACTTGCAGCGCGATGTCGAGATGTTCGCGCACGACCATCGACGGCAGCTCGATCGCGAGAAAGGTCGACGTCCTGAACATCACGCAATGCAGCTCGAAGGTGCGCGTGGGCGCCTGTTCGCGCGGGATCGCATCGACGTCGGCGCGGCGGAAATGCTTCTGCTCGATCAGGTACGGCGTCCCGTCGACGTCGACGACGCGCAGCTCGCCCGTGTAAAGATGATTGCGCAGCTCGCCGCCTTCATCGAGGCCCTCGCGCTCGAGGATCAGCGGCGAAACCACCGACGCGCCCGCGTCGACCGCGCCCAGGAGCGGCGCCAGCCAGCCTGGCGTGACGCGCGAATCGTTGTCGAGCAGCACGACCGTCGGCGTCGCGACGTCGGCTCGCACGCTGCGCAGCGCATCCATCGGCGTGACCAGGCCGAGATCGATCACGCGGCAATTCGGCTTGCCCTCGATCAGCGCGCGTGCCGCGACCATATCGTCTTGCGGATAGCCGAGATCGAGCACCCACAGCTCGAACTTCTCCGGCGTGCACGCGAACAAGCGCTCGATGCATCCGGCGAGGCCCGAGTAGCGATCGCGCGGGCTGATGATGACCGTGGTCGCGGCGCTCACGAAGCCTCCCCCTGCGCGGCGACCGGCTCGAGCTGTGCCTTATCCGCGCGATCCATGTGCTCACGCATTCTATGCGGAGGCGGCGGCAGGACATAGTCGCGGAATGAGTGCGGATTGCCGACGCATCCCGCTTCGGCCGCCTTGATGATGTTGTACATCTCGCGCGCAGTGACGTAATGCAGCACGTAGCTTGCACCGTCGTTGTACTTCGCCTCGAGATAACTGTGCATCGCGTCCATTTCCGGACCGAGCAGCGTATCGATGTCGGCCTCCAGCGTTCCATGCGTGTGGATCTTCACGAACACCCATTCGGGCCGCCCCTGAACATGGATGCCGGCACGCACCCACGCGTCGACGCGCGCCGGCGTCGGCGGACACGCGCGCCGGATATCGGCGTTCTCGATGCGCGGAACGATACCGAAGCGCCGCTCGCTCCAATTGAGGCCGGTCGGACCCTGCACAATCATCAAATCGCCGCTCTCGCGGCCGCCGACGCGGACGGGCTCGCCGCGATCGTGCGATTTCGGACGTACCGGGTCATCCGTCGCGTAGTAGATCGCGTTGATCGTGCTCGTCTGCGTGTCGCTCGGCGCGGACGGCAGCGTGAAGTCGGCGTAGCAACCGAGCTCGCACAGCAGGATCAGCTCGTTGTTGAGCCCGCACCATCTCCCGTCGGGCCGCGCGTTGTCGAGGCACCAATTGCCGTGAATGAACGCGAAGCGCAGCTCGCCGCTGTGCGGATCGCGCGCGAGCGCGCCGTGGCGCTCGTGCAGCAGCGCGCAGAACCGCGCGAGCGTCGCGCGGAAATTCGCCTCGGTGTCGTTGTCGTGATGCAGGTGGATCTCGATCTCGCCGAAACCGTCGGCGCAGAGCGCGGCGATCTTGTCGAGATGCTCCTCGAGATATTCCTCCTCGGGATAGAAGAAGCCGTGCTGCGGCACGCGACCGTCCGCATCGCGATGGCGAGTGGCGAGAGCGCGATAGTCGCGGCACCAGCGATCGACTCGCGCGCGCTGGCGCGCTAGATCGGCGCCGCGGCTCATCGGCTCGAAGTGATCGACGAAGCAGAACATCACATGCACCGGTGCGCGCCTTTGCGGCTGACCGCGAAGACGAGCGCGCACGTAGCTCCCGAGCCAGATCTGCATGTTGCGCGAGCGGACGATGCGCCACGCGACGAGCGCCACGGCGACGAGCGCGAGCAGAAGCGCGATCAGAATCGGCGATGCGCCCGTCAACAAGATGACCCTCCCGCCGATCCCATGCACGATCTCCGCGATCTAGGCCCCGCCGGCCTCCGAAGACGGCACGAGCGACAACAGCTGTTCGGCATTGTTGCGCCATTGGCGCTCGCGGACAATGTACGCACGCGCCGCACGCCCGACCGCAGCGCGTTCGTCATCTCTCTCGGCGAGCGCGAGCACGCGATCGACGCAGGAATCGACGTCGCCGCGCGCGAATAGCCAGCCGGTGCGCCCATCTTCGATGACCTCCGCGATCGGCCCGTAGTCCGGCGCGACGACACCGATGCCCATCGCCATAAACTCGAACAGCTTCATCGGCGAGCCATACTCGTTCGAGTTCGGCAACACCGCGTAGTCCATGCACGCGATCCATTCCGGGATCGAAGCGTGATCGACGCGTCCCGGCAGAAAGATCCGGTCGGCGAGCCCGTGCTCGTCGACCGTGCGGCGGATCGTCGCGAGGTCGACTCCGCCGCCCACCAGCAGCAGCGCGAGGCGAGGCGCAGCGGCAAGCCGCGTCGCGATGCGGCGCACGAACTCGGCGACGCCGTGCCAGTGGACGAACGCGCCGACGTACCCGCATACCACGACGTCTCCGAGGCCGCGCTCGCGGCGCAGGCGCGGCCGGTCGAAGCGCGCCGGGTCGAACCGGCCGGCATCGGCGGCGTTCGGCGAAACGACCGATGGCGCAAGCGCGCCGTACGCGCTTTCCGCGACATCGCGAAAATGCGTCGAGATGAACACGAGCCCCGTGCAGTTGCACAGGCACCACCGCTCGATGCGTCGTGCGAGGCCCTTCAACCGAAGCGGCCGCACGCGCGGAACCAGCGCGGAATCGTTGATCTCGAGAACGATCGGAATACCGTTTCGCCGGGCGTTCCATATCGTCGCGAACAGGAACAGCGAATAGCGCTCGTAGATGAGATCGGGCGTGTTCGCGCGGATCTCGCGGCCGACGCGCCACCAGGTGACGGCGTTGTAGCCGATCTCCAGCAGCTCGAACAGCACGCCCGGCGCGCGTGTTACGAGCCGCGCCAGCGTGCCGCCGCGCCCGGCCGCGGCGGCGGCAGGCGCTGCGCGCTCGGGATCCGCGCCCGGAAACGACATGACCCTGACGTCGTGGCCGAGATCGCGCAGCGCATGCACGATGCCGCGGATGTGCACGCCCTCGACCTCGCGGCCGCGCGTGCGATGGTGATAGAGGATGTTCATGCCTCGTGCTGCGGCAATGCTTCGAGCGCGAATCCCTGCTCGCGCCATTCGGGCAACATCGTCTCCAGCAACGCGATCGTCACGTCGCTGTCGTCGTGCATCAGGACGATGTCGCCCCCCGATGGCGGCGTGGCGCGCAAGATCTCGGCGAGCTCCGCGGCCGGCAAGCGTCGGTAATCGAGGCTGTCGAAGGACCAGTACGCAATGCTGCGGCCGCGGCGCGCGAAGTCGGCGAGCAGGGCCAGCGTCAATACGCCGGACGGTGGACGGAACGCATGCTCGTCGCAACCATCGAACGCCGCCAGGATCTTGTCGGTCCGTTCGACCTGCGCGTGCTGCTCGGCCGGCGCGAGCCGATTGAACACCGGATGATCGTAGGAATGATTACCGAGCAGATGCCCGTCCGCGACGATGCGGGCGACGAGCTCCGGGTGGCGCTCCGCGCGCGCTCCGACGAGGAAGAAGCTCGCTCGCGCTCCGTGCGCGGCAAGGAGATCGAGCACCTTCGGCGTAAATTCGGGATGCGGGCCATCATCGAAGCTGAGATAGAGCCGGCGTCCCGCCCGCGGCACGCGCGTCGTCAGCAGCCGCTTCGGCAGCCATCGAAGGAAGTGCAGCTTGCGCGGCCGGGGATTCACGAGAAGCCCGGATGCGCGGGGACGGGAAGGTCGCGATTGCGCCCGGCGGCCTCGAGCAGGACGTGTTCGACCATGCGGATATTATCGTCCCAGCGGAACTTGCCCGCATGCGCGACGATCGATCGCGCATCCCAGGTTTCGTCGAGCGCGCGCCTGAGCGCTCCGCCGAGCGCGTCGACCATGTGCGCTTCGACGAGCAGGCCGGCATCGCCGGGCAACACTTCGGGGATTCCGCCGACGCGCGTCGCGACGACCGGCGTGCCGCACGCCATCGCTTCCAGCACGACGTTCGGCACGCCTTCGTTGTGGCTTGGCAGGCAGAGCAGGTTCGCGGCGCGAAACCAGTCTGGCAGCGCATCGTGCGGTACGCCGCCGACGAACCGTACCTTGTCGGTGATGCCGAGCGATTCCGAG
>DASZWL010000150.1:0-2313 GCA_035546695.1 Rhodanobacteraceae bacterium
CGCGGGTTCCAATGCGCTTCTGACTTTCAGCAACGTCAGGATCACGAACGGCCGCAGCGCCGACAGCGGCGGCTGCGTGCTCGCGCACGGCAATGTCGAGCTCTCGAACGTCGAGATCAGCGAATGCGCCGCGGGAACGATCAGCGGCGATGCGCCGACCGGCGGACCGGTGCGCGGCGGTGGGCTCTACGTGGCCGGCAGCGCGACGATCGACGGCAGCGTCATCGCTTCGAACCGCATCTATGAAAACGGCGCGCCCGTTTATGGCGCGGGCGTGTTCGCCGGGCGCTCGCTCACGCTGACCGCGTCGGCGGTCGAGAACAACTCCGCGCATTCGCATTTCGGCCCATCGTACGGCGGCGGCATCGCGGCCGGCGATCCTGCCGGCGGCACAGCAGCGAGCGTCACGATCGCCTCGAGCACGATCAGCGGCAACACGACCGAATCGAACTGCAATTCCTGCGGCGCGCGCGGCGGCGGCGCGTGGATCTACGGCACTTCGACGCTGACCGGCGGCACGATCAGCGACAACCACGCGATCAGCACGTACGGCTACGGCACCGGCGGCGGACTCTACTCGATCGGGCCCGCGACGCTCACCGGAACGAGCGTCCATTGCAATGTCGCCGACGACGCGGCCGGGATCGGCGCCAAAGGCGGCACGCTGTCGATTTCCGGCGCGACGCTCGATTGCAACGCCGCAAGCGACGATGGCGGCGCGATCGAGCTGATCGGCAACGATCTGGTTCTGACCGACAGCGCAATCGTCGCGAACAGCGCTGGCAATCGCGGCGGCGCGATTTTCCAGTTCGGCTACGGCGACGTCACGACGATCAACAGCACGATCTCCGGCAACTCGGCGACGCACGGCGGCGCGATCGCGAACACGTACGGCTCGCTGCACCTTTCGAACAGCACGATCGCATTCAACACGGCGAGCGGTCACGGCGGAGCGGTCTGGTTCCGCTATGCGTACTACCCGTTCGAGCTCACGAGCACGATCGTCGCCGGCAACACGGCCGCGGCAGCGCCCGAGGATCTCTGGCCGCCCGGCATGACGGTCGGCGGCTCGCATTCGCTCGTCGTCGCGGCACCCGGCGTGGATCTGCCGGGCGATACGCTGAGCGAGGATCCGCTGCTGCTGCCGCTCGCCGCAAACGGCGGCGCGACGGCGACGCACGCGCTCGATGAGGAAAGCCCGGCGATCGACGCCGGCAGCAATCCGCTTGCGCTGCCGAACGATCAGCGCGGAGAAGGCTTCGTGCGCAGTTTTGGCGAAGCGCCCGACATCGGCGCGTTCGAAGTCCAGCCCGAAGCGCCTCCCGATCCGATCTTCACCGACGGATTCGACCCATAGGGCGGGCCTTGGCCCGCCGGGTTCTCCATGAGGAATGCGGTGGGCCGAGGCCCACCCTATGGATCGCGGCGGCATGGGTGGAAACACGGATGCGTCATGCGATCGGCCCGAATACGATCGCGCGTCACCGGATCCGGAGCTTCGCGATGAAGCGCGTTTTCGCTTGCGCGGCGTTCGCGCTCTCGGCGCCGCTCGCGCTCGCTGCGGACGGCGACGTCGACCTCGCGTTCGGCGACGCGGGACAAGTCGCGATCGAGCGTCCGCCCGGCATACCGACGGCAGCGACGCCGGTCGGCGACGTGCTTGGCCTCGCCGATGGCAGCTACCTCTGGTCGATCGCGAACAAGGACGCGAGCGTCTGGATCGGCCGCACGCGACACGACGGCAGCGCGGACAAGACGTTCGGCAGCGACGGCACGGGACGCCTCGCGCTGACCGGCTGCATCGATTTCGCGCCGACATTTCTCGCCGACGACGACGCCGGCGGCGCATACGTCTGGACCGGCGCCTGTCTCGTGCACGTCGACGCGAAGGGCGCGATCGACACCGGTTTCGGCGGTGTGCCGCTCACCAGCAACGGGGATTACGCCATCGTCGATTTCGCGCGCGACGCAGCCGGGCGCTTCGTGCTCGCCGCGACGACCGGCCGTACCTGGGACGTGCTGCGCTTCGAGCCCGACGGCGTCACGCCGGACACGGAATTCGGCGCCGACGGCCACGTCCGCATCGACGTGCCCGCGACGAACGATCTGCGCAGCATCAACGCGCTCGCCGTGCGCGACGACGGACGCATCTTCGTCGCCGGCTGGCGCGGCAACACGAGCGGACCGAATCTCGTCGTCGCCGCGCTGACCGAATCGGGCGAGCTCGACCCGGAATGGAACGGCGGCGCGATCGTCGATCTCGATCCGCCGTCGGGTCAGTCCGGCATCGAGGCCACCGCGCTCGCGATCGAT
>DASZWL010000151.1:0-10085 GCA_035546695.1 Rhodanobacteraceae bacterium
CCCCCCGGGCCGGCGCGCCACTTTCTCTGCTCGCCCAGAGAAAGTGGCCAAAGAGAGGGCGCCCTCGGTGCCGCGCCCGGCTTCGCCGGGTTCGCTACGGGCGGACGGGTTCGATCGACAGGCCATCCCTGGCCTGACGATCGAATCGGCGCGATCCCTCGCGCCGCCCGCGTGCGGGGCACGCGGCTTCTCCATCCGCCCTTCGCCGCGGCACAGAGGGGTTTGCAGCGAAGAGCCACAGCAAAGCTAAAGCAAAGGCGCTGGTCCCCGCTTTCGCGGGGACGACGAGATCTTTTTTTCGCTTCTTGCTTCTCTGCCTTTGCTTCCCGGGTCCCTCTCGGCCGCGGCGAGGGCGCGTAGGAAATAGCCCGTAGGGGCGCGCGCACGAGGCGCGCGCGTTCGCTGTCAGGCCACGGCTGGCCTGTCAGCGAACCTCCGTAGCGCCCTCGCGAAGTCGCCGGCTTCATCGGCGACCGCGGTCGTGTGGGTCGCCTCTCTTTGGTTACTTTCTCTGGCGAGACAGAGAAAGTAACTCGTCCGCCTGGACGGCGGACGAAACCGCACAGGGACGTGAGTCGGGTTTCGTCCCAACCTCTCAAGAGCAAAGCAACTACAACAAAACAAAGCAAAGAAAGATCAAGAGCGCCCTCACCCTGCCCTCTCCCGCAAGCGGGCGAGGGGGAAAAACCAAGGACTGGTCTCGCGGGCGGGAACGCGAAAAAGAAAGCAAGCGCAAATGAAACGGGCGCCGGTCGAACGACCGACGCCCGCGTCAAAAGCCAGAAAACAACAATTATCCCTTCTTCGGAATCGGCACCGCAATGAAAGTCGTCGCATCGTCGCGACGAACCAGCAGCATGACCGAGTCGCCGGGTTTGACGTCCTTGACGGCTGCATTGAAATCCGATGTCGACTTCACCGGCTTCCTGCCGACCATCAGGATCACGTCGCCCGGCTGGAGCGCGGCTCGGCGCGCCGCCGCGCTCGTGACTCGCGTCACGACGACGCCTTCCTGCGTGTCGAGTCCGAGCTGCTTGCGCTGCTCGGCCGTGATGTCGTCGACGACGAGGCCGAGCGCGTTCGCGGCGCCGCCGGACTCGCCGTCGAGACTCGCCACCGCTCCCTTCTCGACCGGTAGCTCGCCGACCGTGACCGGGAGTGTCAGGTTCTTGCCGTCGCGATAGATCTCGAGATCGGTCTTGGCGCCGGGCTTCGTCGATCCGACCAGCGGCGGCAGATCGGCCGAGCTCGTAATCTCGCGGCCGGCGAACGAGAGGATCACGTCGCCGACCTGCACACCGGCCTTGTCGGCGCTCGATCCCGGCGTGACCTGGTTGACGAGCGCGCCGCCGATGCGCGGCAGACCGAGCGCCTTGGCCTTGTCGCGATCGACGTTCTGGATCGTGACGCCGATCATGCCGCGGCTGACGTGACCGGTCGTCTTGATCTGGTCGACCGCGTTCATCGCGATGTCGATCGGGATCGAGAACGAGACGCCCATGAAGCCGCCCGTGTTCGAGAAGATCTGCGAATTGATGCCGATGACGCGACCGTCGAGATCGAACAGCGGACCGCCCGAGTTGCCGCGGTTGATCGGCACGTCGGTCTGGATGAACGGCACGTACTGCTGGTCGATGCCGCCGAACGTGCGGCCGACGGCGCTGACGATGCCGGCCGTCACCGAGTGATCGAAGCCGAACGGCGAGCCGATCGCGACGACCCACTGGCCGGGCTTGACGCCCTTCGAGTCGCCGACGCTGACGACCGGAAGATTCGTCGCGGTGATCTTGAGCAGCGCGATGTCGTACTGCGCATCGGCGCCGACGACCTTCGCATCGAGCTCTCGGCGGTCGTTGAGGCGCACGGTGACATGGTCGGCGCCGTCGACGACGTGGTTGTTCGTCAGTACGTAGCCGTCCGGCGAGATGATGAAGCCCGAGCCCATCGAGACGCGCTCGCCGCTGCCGCGCGGATGCGGAATCGGCGCGTTCGGACCGAAGAAGCGCTTGAAGATCTCCGGCACGTCCTGCTGGTCGCCGGCGTCGTCGAAGGCGTTTTCCGGATTGCCGGTCGCCTGCACGTTGACGACCGCCGGGCCGTACTTGTCGACGAGCCCTGTGAAATCGGGCAGGTCCGCCGCCGTCGCGCCGGTCGCGAACAGCACCAGCAGCAGCGGTGCGAAGAACCAGCGTGGCGCTATCCCCTTTCGAGCTTCGATCATGATGCGTGTACCTCGTCTGTTCCTTTGTTCTTCGATGGGTTTTCCGGACGATGCGGGTTTGCGCTTCGTCGTGCACGCGCTTGGATGGAGTCGCCCGTGCAAAGTTCCAGCGCGATTCGCATCGCCGTCTGCGGCTTAAGCCGCTCTTCAGCCGCCGGCGCTCGCCCGCACGCTGCGCGCCATCGCCTGCACCGTCGCCGACGGAACATCGCCGAGCGCCGTGACGCGCAGGCCGTCCGCGTCGCGCGAGTGGATGCTGAGCGCGCCGCGGACGATCGTCGATTCGACCGCGGACCGCGTCGCGCCGGCCAGCGGTTCGATGTAGACCGACACGTTCGCAAGGCCGTCCGAATAAATGAGATGCTCGGCCTGACCCGCGCCGTCGGTCGGCCGCTGCGCACGGATCAGGCGAAAGCCCGCCGGCGCGCTGGCGACGATCCACGCGGGCCGCGTCGCAATGCGGACTTCGTCGGTCGGCGTCGTCGCGCCGGCGATGTCGTGCGCGGGCAGAAGATCGGTTTCGCTCGGCCGCGAGCCGATCTCGAGCGCGACGAACATGAACTGCGCGAGCGGCCGGCGCGACGCGTCGACGACGGCCGAACGCAGCAGCAGCTGGTTGTCGCGCTGCAGCCAGAGCCGGTAGCCGTAACGCCACGGATCGCGCGGCTCGATGTCGAGGATGCGCGCGTCGTAGCCGGCGATGCGATCGTCTCCGGCCAGCACGACGCGATACTGCGCGCCGACCTGACCAAGCTCGGGCGCGAGCGGCAGAAGGCGCATCCCGGCGCGGTTCGCGAACAGTGTCGGCACCGCGCCGGGCTGCACGCAGGTGATCGTCGCGCCGTCGCGCACGATCTCGCCGCGCGCGCCGTTGAGGCTGACGAGACGCTCGCGCTCGCGCGCGCCGCCTGCGTGGAAAATGCGCAGCGCGTCGGTGCGCCCCTCGTGCTGATAGATGAAGGAGCCTTCGAAGTCGACCGTGCGAAGCGCAGCGCTCATGCGCCGCAGGAGATCCCTCGGATCGACGTCATCCGCCTTCGCGGCGACGCTGGCGAAGAGTGCGATCGAGCCGAGCGCGATCCCGCGCAGGGCGACCGAAACCGCGCGACGCGAAACCGGCATCGGGATCAGCGGTTCTCCGCCTGAAGCGGCGCCGGCGTCTGGACCGGAAGCAGGATGTACGGGACGAAATCGGGCTGGCCGGTCGAGCCCGTCGCCTCGTAGTGGCGGATGACGTAGGACTTGAGGCGCGGATCGAACGCGACCGGCTCGGCGATGTCGGTGCCGAAGCTCGCCGCCGCCGTCTGGATCGGCGAATTCGGCACGAGCGGCGCGGCGAGCGCGGGATTCGTCGTCGTTGCGAGCTGCGGCGCGGGATCGGCCGGAACGGACTGCAGCGCTCGCGGCGGATTCGCCGTCGCGACTCGCGTCGCATCGGGCTCGGGGCCCGAGACCGGCTTCGTCGCGATCAAGGCCACCACGGCGACCGCCGCGGCGATCGCGCCGCCCGATCCCCAGCGCAGCCACGTGCCGCGCGCGGTCTGCGGCGTCGACTCGGCTTCGATGCGCGCCATCACGGTCGAAGCGAAATCGCCGCGCAGTGCAAAGGCGTCCTGCCGGCGCAGCACCTGCCGCGCGACGTGATAGCGCGACCAGCGCAGCGCGAGCGGCGCGTCGCCTTCGAGACGCCGCAGCAGGAATCGCGTCTCGTCGCGGCCGAGCTCGCCGTCCATGAAGGCCGACAGCTGCTCGTCGATGGGCTGGCTCATGGGACTTTCCTACTCCTGTTCGGACAACAGCGGCCGCAGCGTCTCGTCGATTGCTTCGCGGGCGCGGAAGATTCGTGATCTGACGGTGCCGATCGGGCAATTCATCGCTTCGGCGATTTCCTCGTAGCTCAGGCCGTCGACTTCGCGGAGCGTGATCGCCGTGCGAAGTTCCTCCGGCAGCGATTCGACCGTGGCGAAGACGGTTCGTTCAATTTCCTGCCGCAGAAGTTCGCGTTCTGGCGTCGCCGATTCGCGAAGGCGCGTGGAACCATCGAACAGCACGGCGTCCTCGACCGCGACGTCGTCGGTCGGCGGGCGGCGTCCCTGCGAGACGAGCCAGTTCTTCGCGGTATTGATCGCGATCTTGTAGACCCAGGTATAGAACTGGCTGTCGCCGCGGAACGCGCCGATCGCGCGGAACGCGCGGATGAACGCCTCCTGCGTGACGTCCTGGCATTCGCTCCAGTCGCTGACGTAGCGACCGACGACGCTGACCAGCTTGTGCTGGTATTTGCGGACCAGAAGATCGAATGCTCGCTTGTCGCCCTTCTGGACACGCAGAACCAGCGCCTGATCGACGTCGTTTTCGCCCATCCGGGCCATTCTCCCTGGTGCCGACCCGTCTGGCATGCCCGCTAGACCGCGGCCGGCGGAAATAGTTTCACGATCCGGCCGGCGCTCCGCGGCGGCCGCCGATCCGTCCCGCGCTTCGTCCTGTCCTTCCCCGCACACACGGATGCCGTCGTTCGCCATCTTTATTACGTAGGGCATCCGGGCCCTGCGATCAACCCGCACTCATCCCCGTACCGACGGCGAAGCGAGATTCCTGAAAAGCCGTTCGCGCTCAGCCAGAAGGTTCTCGAAGCTCGCCGCCGGCAGCGGACGGCAGAAGAGATACCCCTGCAGGACTTCGCAACCCTGCTCGCGCAGGAACTCGAGATGCTCTTCGATCTCGACGCCCTCGGCGACGACGGCGCGGTTGAGATTGTGCGCCATCGAGATCGTCGCCTGCACGATCGCCTCGTCGTCCGGATCGACGCCGATGTTGCGCACGAACGCCTGGTCGATCTTGATGCGGTCGGCCGGGAAGCGCTTGATGTAGTCGAGCGAGGACTGGCCCGTGCCGAAGTCGTCGATCGAGATCTGGCAGCCGATGTCGCGCAAAGCCTGCAGCGTTTCGAGCAGGTTCGGGATCGATTTGACGCTGATCGACTCGGTGACCTCGAGATCGAGCAGATGCGGATCGACGCCGGTCTCCTCGACGACGGCCGCGACGAGCTGCACGAGATTCGGCTGGCGCAATTGCAGCGGCGAAAGATTGACGCTGATGCGAAGCGGCAGATGAAACTTCGTCTGCCAGCGTCGCGCATCGGCGCACGCGGCGCGCAGAACCCATTCGCCGATCGGCACGATGAGGCCGCTCTCTTCCGCCAGCGGAATGAAGAACCCGGGGCTGATCATGCCGAGCTCGGGATGCTCCCAGCGGATCAGCGCCTCCATGCCGACGATGTCCTCGGTGCGCGCATCGACCTGCGGCTGGTAGTGCACGCGCAGCTCACCGTTCTTCTCGGCCTGGCGCAGCTTCGCTTCGAGCGCGAGGCGCTGCTGATGCGATTCCTCGGGCACCGCGACGTAGGCCTGGTAGTTGTTGCGGCCCATGCCTTTCGCCGTGTACATCGCGACGTCGGCGTGCTTGAGCAGGCGCTCGGCGTTCGTCGCGTCGTCCGGATAGAAGCTGAGGCCAAGCGACGCGGTGATGTGCAATTCGAGCCCGCCTGCGAGCGTCAGCGGCGCTTCCATGACGCGCACGACCTTGTCCGCGATGCGCATGACGTCGTCGCGCTGCACGATGTGGCGCAGGATCATCGTGAACTCGTCGCCCGCATAGCGCGCGACCGTGTCCGACGCGCGCACGCTCGCGCGAAGGCGCTTGGACACCGCGATCAGCACCTGATCGCCGACCGCGTGGCCCAGCGAATCGTTGATGTTCTTGAAGCGATCGAGATCGACGAATACGACCGCGAACATTTCGCCGGTGCGATGCGCCTCCTGGATCGTCGATTCGAGACGATCGTTGAAGAGGAGACGATTCGGCAGGCCAGTCAATGCATCCTGCAAGCCGCGCGCACGGCCCTGATCGCGCACGCGACGGAGCTCGAGATCGAGCGCGAGGCGATGCGCGACGACGCGCAGGCCGTCCAGCACGGCGGGATTCGCGGCCAGCGGATCGCGGCGACCGACGACGAGCGCGCCGAGGCAGACGCGACGCTCGTCGAGCAGCGGCAGGCCGACGACACCCTCGAAGCGGCGCTCGCGCACGAACGCGTCTTCCGGCAGATTCCGCCACGCATCGGCGAGCTGCACGATCTCCTTGCCGCCGAGCACCTGCCGCACGGCGGTCTGCTGCAACGGGTCGGGCGTGTCGGCTGTCGGCGCGAAGCGGTGATGGACCGCGAGCACGCGCGTCTCGCCGGTCTGCTCGGGCCGCGCCTGCACGAGCAGCGCGAAATCGAGCGCGAGCCAGTCGACGATTGAACGCACCGCGGAATTGACGCCCTCGTCGCCGCCGCCGGTCTCGGCGAGCCGCGCCATCACGCCGAGCGTCTGCTGGTAGCGGCCGAGCTCGCCGACCTCGCGGAATGTGTAGAAATGCACGAGACGGCCGTCCTGCACGGCGAGCCGCACGTGCAGGTCCACCGGATACGTCGTGCCGTCGGCGCGCGCCTTCTGCGCGCGCAGCGCCGCGCTGCCTTCGCGCGCGAGTCGCAGGTTGAGATCGGAGCGCTGATCGGGCGATAGCGCCGCGTCGAACGCCTCGATGCGACCGCCGACGAGCTGCGCGCGGGCGAATCCCGAGCGCTGCACGAACGTCGCGTTGACTTCGATGATGCTTCCGGACTTCGGATCGACGACGGCGAGCTCGTCGAGGCTGCCGTCGAACGCGAAATGGTAGCGATCGCCGACGGCGGCCGGCGCGATCGCCGCGCGCGCCTCGCCGCGCGTCGCGAGCACCGCATGGATGCGCGCCATCGCTTCGCCCGCGTGCACCGGGCTCGTGATCCACTCGACGACGCCGGGCGGCATGCGATCCCAGCGCTTCTTCTGCCGCTCGCTGTCGCCGGCGAGGATGCCGATCACCGGCACGACCGCACCCGGATGGTACTGCCGCAACGCGCTGCAGAACGAAACGGCCGCACCCGCGTCTTCCCGGAACTCGAGCAGGACGAGGTCGATCTGCGGATCCTGCTCGAGGAACGCGCGCGCCTGCGAGACGTCCTTCGCGGTGTAGATCGCGTCGAACTCCTGCGCGTCGAGCGCGTCGAACAGCACGCGGCGATCATCGCGATCGGTCGCGACGATGAGGACGGAGCCGCGCGCCTCGGACGAAGTCATCTCAGGACACCCACCGCCCGTCGCGCAGCCGCGGCGGCGCGCGCACTTCGCTTTCGGGATTGAGGCGCTGCAGCGATTCCTCGATCTCCTCGGGAACGGCGAGGTTCGCGCCGACGAAGACGATCTTGCGCTCGTTGCCGGTGTGGATGCGCGAGATGCGCCGCAGCAGCACGATATCCGGCGGTTTCAGATGATCCTCGAAGCCGGTGAAGAGATAGATGCCGAAATGCATGCTCTGCAGCACGTAGCGGAGCGCATCGGTGATGCGCTTGGAGCCCGGCACGCGCAGGCCGCTCTCGCGCAGCGAGGAAATCCCGCTGTCGGGATCCCAGTGGTACATCGAGGTGCCGGTGCGCATCGCGAGCGTGCGGAACTGAACGAGCACGTCGTCGACGTGCGAGGTCTCCATCGCGATGAGGTTGCCCGGCGCCTTCAATATCTGCTCGAGCAGCTTCTGCGTGACCAGCAATTCGGCAGCTTTCTCGGTCACGGCCTCTCCGGTTCCGCCAGGTTTGCTCGTCATTCCGGCGAAGGCCGGAATCCAGCTTTTGAGGCTCTACAAGCTGGATCCAGGCCTTCGCCGGAATGACGAGCAAAACAAAACGTTCGACATATCATGGGACGCCACATCGGACGATCCCCGCCCGCTTTCGGCCATCTGATCACGGGCGCGGCCCATCGTACCGGTTTTCCGGACAAAAATACGTTGGTTTTCAACGCGCAACCGCCGCGTTGACCCGGTGCGCGGGTTGCCGGGATCATACCCTTCTTTATCGAGGCGGAGCCGGCGATGTTCGAAGGGCTGCGTTTTCGGCACTGGCGCCCTGAGCGCGACACGGACGGCATTGTCGTCCTGACGCTCGATCGGGCTGATCTTTCGGTCAACGCGCTAGGGCGTTCCGTGCTCGACGAATTGCAGGAGATCGTCGAGCGGCTCTCGTTCGAGCCGCCGCAGGGTCTCGTGATCCGCTCGGGCAAGCCGGCTTTCGTCGTCGGCGCCGATCTCAACGAGTTCGCGACGTACGAGGCCTCCGGAACAGTGCTCGACACGATCGAGTACGGGCAGCGCGTGTTCCAGCAGCTTGCGCGCCTCGCCTGCCCGACCGTCGCCGCGATCCACGGCGCCTGCATGGGCGGAGGTACCGAGCTCGCGCTCGCGTGCCGCTACCGCGTCGCCTCGCGCGATCCGTCGACGCGGATCGGACTTCCCGAAATCAAGCTCGGGCTCCACCCCGGCTGGGGTGGCACCGCGCGCCTGCCGCGCCTCGTCGGCGCGCCGGCCGCGATGGAGCTGATGCTGACCGGCCGCGCCGCGTCGGCCGAGAACGCGAAAGCGATCGGGCTCGTCGACGCTCTCGCGGCGCCCGACCTGCTCGTCGAGACCGCGAAGGAAACGATCCGCCATCCCAAGCCACGCGCGATCGGCCAGCGGCTGCTCGCGTTCGCGACGAATCTCTGGCCGGTTCGCGAGGTGCTGGCGCCGATCCTGCGCAAGCAGGCTGCGGCGAAAGCGCGTCCGGAGCACTATCCGGCACCGTTCGCGCTGATCGACGTCTGGCGCCGCGGCGGCGGAAGCATCGCGCAGCGCCTCAAGCTCGAAGCGCGTTCGATGGCGAAGCTCGCCGCGACACCGACCGCGCACAACCTGATCCGCGTGTTCTTCCTGCAGGAGCGCCTCAAAGGGCTCGGCGGCAAGTCCGATGCCGGCATCCGCCATGTGCACGTCGTCGGCGCCGGCGTCATGGGCGGCGACATCGCGGCGTGGTGCGCGCTGCGCGGCTTCGACGTCACGCTGCAGGATCGCGAGATGACATACGTCGCGCCCGCGCTCGATCGCGCGAAGGCGCTGTTCGAGAAGCGCCTCAAGACGAAGGATCGCATCGATCCCGCGATGGCGCGGCTGAAAGCCGACGTCGAAGGCGGCGGCATCGCGAGCGCCGATCTCGTCATCGAGGCGATCTTCGAGAACGCCGAAGCGAAAGAGGATCTTTATCGCAAGACCGAGCCTTCAATGAAGGCCGACGCGCTGCTCGCGACGAACACCTCGAGCATTCCGCTCGATGAGCTCCGCGCTGCGGTCGGCGATGCGTCGCGCTTTCTCGGGCTCCACTATTTCAATCCGGTCGCGCTGATGCCGCTCGTCGAGATCGTGCGCCATGACAAATTGAGCGACGCGGCCGAGAAGCGCGCGCTTGCGTTCTGCAAGGCGATCGACAAGCTGCCGGTTCCGGTCAAGGGCACGCCGGGATTCCTCGTCAACCGCATCCTGATGCCGTATCTGCTCGAAGCGATGCGCATCTATCAGGAAGGCGTGCCCGGCCCCGTCATCGACAAGGCCGCGAAGAAGTTCGGCATGCCGATGGGACCGATCGAGCTTGCCGACACGGTCGGGCTCGACGTCGCGGCCTCGGTCGGCAAGGAGCTCGGGCCGTTCCTCGGGCTCGAGATCCCGACGCAGCTCGAAGAGCTCGCGAAGAGCGGCAAGCGCGGCAAGAAAGACGGCCAAGGCCTCTACACGTGGGAAGACGGCAAGCCGAAGAAGCCCGAAGTCGATCCGAACTACGTCGCGCCGGATGATCTCGAAGATCGCCTGATCCTGCCGATGCTGAACGAAGCCGTCGCGTGCCTCCACGATCGCGTCGTCGACGATGCCGATCTGCTCGACGCCGGCGTCATCTTCGGCACCGGATTCGCGCCGTTCC
>DASZWL010000152.1:0-3513 GCA_035546695.1 Rhodanobacteraceae bacterium
CGCACGATGCGATCGCGCTCGATTCGTTCACGCACACGTTCACGCACTATCATCTGCGCGTGACGCCACTGCTAGTCGCCGGCGTCGCGAATCCGCGCGTCGCCGACGGCGAGAGCGGCTGGTTCACGCGCGAGGAATGGATCGCGCTCGGCCTGCCGGCTCCCGTGCGAAGGCTGCTCGAAACCGTGTCCGAGGATCAGAGATGCCGAGAACCGTCAACTGCGTAAAGCTCGGGCGCGAAGCCGAAGGCCTCGCTTTCGCGCCATGGCCGGGCGAGCTCGGCCGGCGCATCTACGAGAACGTCTCGAAGGAAGCGTGGCAGGTGTGGCTCGCGCATCAGACGATGCTGATCAACGAGAACCGTCTGAATCCGCTCGATCCGAAGACGCGCGCGTTTCTCGCGGCGGAGATGGAGAAGTATTTCTTCGGCGAGGGATCGGCGAAGCCTCCGGGCTTCGTCGCGCCCGAGTAGCGATACCTTTCCGCGTCAACGCACGGCGACGCGATCGAGCGCCCGCTCGGCCTCCTCGCGCTCGCTTTGCGAAAGGCGCGCGGCGACTTCGCGATAACGCGCGACGAGATCGGGATCGTGCAGCATACGTTCGGCGAGCGCGACGAGAAGCTCGCGGCATTCGAAGTCCGAGCCGATGCCGGCTGCCGCGTCGAGCACCGCGCGCGACGCCGTCTTGCCGAATCCCCGCGCGCGGATCAGCGCGATCAGCGCCTCGCGGCGCTCGAAGTCCGAGCCGATTCCGGCCGCTGCCGTGCCATACGCCACGGCGAAACGCTCGGCGTCGGTTGCGCGTCCCGCGGCTTCGGTCAGCAGGCTTCGGCGCTCGAAATCCGAGCCGATCTTCGCGGCGGCATCGACGACGGCCGTCAGCGTGACATCGTCGGCGACGCCCGCCGCGAGCAGCGCCGACAGCACGCGGCGATGCTCGTAATCCGAACCGATGCCCGAGGCCGCCTGGAGCCAGGCCGCGTGCACGTCATCGGATTTCGCGAGCTGCGGCAGGAGACCGACGAGAAGCTCGGCGCGTTCGTAATCCGAGCCGATCGAGGCAGCCTGCGCGAGCACGAGTTTCTGCTGTGCCGCATCGAGCGGCTGGAGATTCACGAGTGAAGCGAGCGCGTTGCGCTTCTCGTAGTCCGAGCCGATCGCGCCGACGAGCTTCAGCGCGCGCGTCATCTCGTCCGGCGAAAGTTTGCCGCTCGCGGCGAGCTCGCGCACGTAGACGCCGCGCGCGTAATCCGAACGGATGTGCGTGATCTCGTCGAGCACGGCGCCGGCTCCGCCTTTCTCGCGCAGCCGGCGCACGCGCGCTTCGGCATCGATCGCGGTCTCGCGGATGACGGTCGGAATCAGCTCGGCCATCCACGCCTGCGTCTCGGCGCCGGGCGATTGCTCCTTGTCGTCGACGAAATAGCGCCGCTCGAGCTTGCCGCCGCGGCTCGCGACGTCGAGTCGCAGCTTCTTGCCCGAACGCGTTTCCTCGAAGCGCGCGGTGCCGCCGTCGGAAAGGCTCTCGACGTCGTCCTCGCGCTCGTTGAACGCGATCTTGCCGTCGACTTCGACGCGATAGCCGTTCCGATCGTCGCTGATCTGGACGATCGTATGGTCGCCGTCGCTGTCGGACGACATGTGCAGATGCGTCCCCGAAAGGAGCCGCGGCGGCGCAGGTGGCGCCGATGGCGGTGACGGCGCCGACGGCGGCGCCGGTTGCGCGTGCGCGTCGTGCACGCTCGCGCCCGGCAATACGAAGGCGGCGATCGCAAGCATAGCCGCCGCGGCAAGACCGCCACGCAAGCCGACGGAGCGGAGATTCATCGGAGCTCCCGCGATCAGATAATCGATTCGCCGCAGCAGCGGCGATTCGCGCGCGGCCATCGCGGGCGCGAGCCCGAGATCGATCGCATCGGCGCGATGTCCGGCGCATTCGGCAAGACATTCGGCAAGCGAGCGACCGTCGCCGAGATGGATCGCGGCCCAGGCATCGCACGAGATCTCGGCAACCTCGTCGAGCCGGCGCCGCGCGAGCGGCACGAGTGGCACGAACCAGATGAGCGCGCTCCAGAGCGCAACCACGAGCTTCCACGCGGGATCGCGCCGCGCGACGTGCGCGGTCTCGTGCGCGAGCATCGCGCGAAGCTGCTCGCGATCGAGCAGCTCGACGGCCCAGCGCGGCAGCACGATGCGGGCGCCGGTTGCCGCGATCGGACTTGCGAGCTCGTCGAGCGTCGCGAGGCGCGGCGCATCGCTTCGAGCCTGGATCGCGAGCGCGGCGGCGGCGGTCGTCAATGCGGAATCCCCGATCGGCTCGGCGTGAGCGAGCGAACGCTCGAGACGCAGCCACGCGACGAGCACGCGCGTCATCGCGATCAGCGCGCCCGCGAGCCACGCGGCGACGACGAGCAATGCCCATGTCGGCCATGCCGGATGCGTATTCGTGCTTGCGGATCGCACGACGACGGCTGGCATCGCGCTTCGTCCGCGCACATCGTCGCGTGTCGGCGAATCCTTCGCAGTGGCCGCGAGATTCGGAAGCGGCGAAGTGCGCTCGATCGCGACCGTCTTCGGCAGCGATGAAACCGGCGTAGCGACGATGGCGGTGTGCGCCGGCAATTCGATGCGTGCCGGCAACGGCTTGTCGAGAAGCATCTGCGCACCGGCGCTGAACGCGGCGCCGAACAGCGCCGTGCGCCAGAGCATCTCGCGCCAGGCAGGACGCGCGCGCAACGCGCCGCGATCGACGATCCATGCAATGCCGAGCAAAACGCCGGCATGCAAGCCGAGCGTGATCAGCCACGCCGCCACGGTTTCCATCGCGATCGTATCAATCACCATCGTGCCCTCCCCGCGCCAGACGCCGCCGCACCTTGGCGAGATCGCCCGGCGCGATCTCCGATTCCTGGACGAGATGCGCGACGAGAGCGCGCGCGTCGCCGTCGAACAGCGCTCCGACGAGATCGGCGACCATCGAGCGGCGCACCTGCGCCTCGCCGGCGATCGCACGATAGAAAAGCTGTCGTCCGTCGCGACGTTGCGCAACGATGCCGCGCTTTTCGAGACGCGTCAGCAAAGTCGCGACTGTCGTGTGCTTGAGATTGCGCTCCTCGGCGAGCTCGGCCGCGACATCGGCCGTGCTGGTCTCGCCGCGGCGCCAGAGCACGCGCATGACCGCAATCTGGAGCTCGCTGAGGCGTACGTCGGATCGTTTGCCCATTCCGGAATCCGTTCTACAACCGTCGTACTACAGTTGTAGTAGAAAGAGATCGCGAGCGCAACAGGCCGGAAGTCACGAAGCGCGTTTGAATGCCGACGCGACGCACGGCGCGCTCGGTCCGCCTGAAACCGCGCCACGCGTGTCCGCGGCTTGACGCATCGGGGTGCCGCCGCTTCTAATACGCGCCCCTCGCTGCGGCCTCACCCGCCGCACGCACGCATCGCAATCCTGGCCAGGTAGCTCAGTTGGTAGAGCAGGGGACTGAAAATCCCCGTGTCGGCGGTTCGAT
>DASZWL010000153.1:0-3385 GCA_035546695.1 Rhodanobacteraceae bacterium
CGGCAGCGCGGTTACGCGGCGGAGCGGTCTGGGCAGGAAAACGGGATCGACGGCGAGGCGGAGATCGTCCAGAAGCGAAGATTCGGATCGTTCCGGTGCGACGACGAGTGCTGCGATGCGCCGGATGCCGCAGCTGTCGAGCTCGTCGAGTTGCAGCGTAACGGCGTCGACGACGCCCGGCAGCGCGAGCAGGCGGCGCGTGAGATCGGCGAGCGAGGCGCGCTTGCCGGCGATCTCGACGAGATCGGCGTTGCGGCCGCAAAGACGAAACGCGCGGTCCGGCAGGAGCTCGACGACATCCTGCAGCACGACCGGCTGGAGGAAATAGGGTGCATCGACGAGCGTGCCATCGGGCTGCGGACGCAGCGTGACGTCGGGATAGAGATGCCACTCGGTTTCGCGCGTCGTCCGCCGGTGCGCGATGACGCAGGTTTCGGTCGAGCCGAAGAGCTCGACGACCGGCGCGCCGTAGCGCTGCTCGGCTTCGGCGGCGAGCTCGCGAGAGAGCGGCGCGGTCGCCGACGTGATCGCTGCGAGCGGAGGCAGCGGCGCGGGATCGCGCAAGAGCGCCTGCAAATGGATCGGCGTCGTGACGAGCAGACGCGGCGCCGGCACGTCGGCGAGCGCGGCGACGACGTCGGCCGGAAAAAACGGACGGCCGCCGTGCACGGCGTATGGCCCGACCAACGGCAGCAGGACCGAAAGTTCGAGCCCGTACATGTGCTGCGGCGGAACCGTCGCGACGACATGGACGAGCGCATCGGACGCAAGGCCGAGCTCGGTGTGGATCGTGCGCGCGTTCTGCGCGCTGCTCGCATGCACGCTCGCCCAAGGCTTGGGATTCGCCTTCGGCTGGCCCGTGCTGCCGGACGTGAATCCGATCGCGACGATCTGCTCGCCGTCGATTTCCGGCACGTCGGCATCCATCGCATGGCCGGCGTCGAGCGCGATCGCGACGCACGGCACGGACAACGCGCGCTCGCAGCCGGATTCGGCAATCGCGTAACTGCCGGCATGGCCGGCCAGCACTTCCTCGATCGCGTTCGGCGCGCGCGAGGGAGGCAAGAGGTTCGTCTGGCCGCGCGACGCGATCGCGGCGAACGCAACGAGAAATGCGTAGCGATCCTCGCAGAGATTGACCGCATGCCGGCCCGGCGGGAGCGCGGCAGCTGCGGAACGAACGTCCGCGAGAAAACGCGCAACCGTCAGCGGCGCGCCGCCGCGCCACGCGAAGACGCGATCGGGATGCGCATGACGGATCAGCGGCAGCGCGCAAGGCGCGCGGTCGACGACAGCAGACACGTTCCCCTTCTCCCTCGTGCCGGATTGGCTGGCGGAACCGACCGGCGCCTCAGGTACGCAAGGCGATTCCGCTGATAGCGTCGCGGATCGGCGTCGGACGCTCAAGTCCCCCGACCGGTCCGTTCAGGATCGCGTCGACCTCTGCGCCGAAGATCGCGCGGACTTCCTCGGCGCTGCGCGCCGGCGGCTCGCCATGGCGGTTCGCGCTGGTCGAGACGAGTGCACCGCCGAACGCGCGGCAGAGTTCGGCGGCCGGCGCGTGCGCGGTGACGCGCACGCCGATGCCGCGATGCGCGCCGGCGATCCAGTCCGGTGCTTCGGGCGAGCGCGGGAATATCCATGTATGAGGTCCGGGCCAGGTCGCGATCGCGCGATCGCGCGCTTCTTCGGGAAGCGCATTCGCGTCGATGTACGGCTCGAGTTGCGCGAAATCGGCAGCGATCAGCAGGACGCCCTGCGTCGCCGGGCGCTGCTTGATCGCGAACA
Source organism: Rhodanobacteraceae bacterium (assembly GCA_035546695.1). Classification (GTDB taxonomy): domain Bacteria; phylum Pseudomonadota; class Gammaproteobacteria; order Xanthomonadales; family Rhodanobacteraceae; genus Dokdonella_A. The sequence continues at coordinate 1,789 of DASZWL010000153.1, forward strand.
AGCGATCAAACGCGCGCCGGTTCCGCGGATCGCAGCCGAGCCCGTAGACGGCTTCGGTCGGATAGGCGACGACGCCGCCGGCGCGAAGCGCGCAGAGGCAGTCGTCCAGATCGCGCCGGGTCATTCAGCGAAAGCCCGCATCAAGGCGAGTGGTATTCGACCGAGGGGCGGCCTGCGACGAGGCCAGCGACCGAAACGTCTTCGTCGATCTCCGGCCAGTGGATGCCTTGTCCATCGCCGAGCAACTCGAAGCGCGCGCGCTGCGCGCTCGTCGCGTGTGCGAGCCGCGGAAACCAGACGATCGGCACGATCAGACGCCGTCCGTCGCTCAGCGAGACGCAGATCTCGTCGTCGGTGAACGCGATGTCCGTCGCGCGCGGCATGTCTTCAACGAGCAAAGAATTCATTCCAGTTCTCCGAGAGAACCTTGCGGTGAGTCTCGACCAAACCGAGCATCTTGTGCAAATCCCGTGCGGAGAAGCCCGTGCTGCTCGCTAGCGCTGGCGGGTCGAGCCAGAACTTGGCGAGCCGGCGCTCATGCTGAATGTGCACGTGGCGCGGCTCGTCGCCTTCGTTCGCATAGAAGAATAAGCGGTACGGACCGATGCGAAGGATCGTCGGCATGGCATGGGCGATTGCGGATCGCTTCGGTTTCGGTTACGCCGCTCCAGATGGATTTGCGGCCTTGCCGGCGGGCTTTTTCGTCGCAGGCTTCTTGCGCGAGGCGATCTTCTTCGCCGCCTTCCTGGTCGTCTTCGTAGCGGCCGTCTTCTGCGGGGCCGTTTTCTCGGCCTGAGACTTCGAGACCGTCTTTGCAGCCGCCTTGCCGAAGCGTCCGCGCTTCGGCCGGTTCGGTGCAGCGGCAAGCAGCGCCGCGCATTCCTCTGCAGTCAGCTCCTTCGGTTCCTTGTCCTTCGGGATGCGCGCGTTCTTCTCGCCGTCGGTGATGTACGGGCCGTAGCGGCCGTTCAATACCTGCACGCCGTTGCCGAAGTCCTGGATGATGCGGTTGGCGGCCGCCTCGGCTTTCGCGCGGATCAGCTCGATCGCGCGCGGCAGCTCGATCGTGTAAGGATCGTCGGTCGGCTGCAGGGATGCGTACGTCGAGCCTTGCTTGACGAACGGACCGAAGCGGCCGACGCCGACCGTGATGTCCTCGCCGTCGTCGGCTTTTCCGAGATTGCGCGGCAGCTTGAAAAGCTCCAGCGCTTCGGCGAGCGTGATCGTGTGCATGCTCTGGCCGGGACGAAGGCTCGCGAACTTCGGTTTGTCCTCGTCGTCCTTCGTGCCGATCTGCGCGAATGGTCCGTAGCGGCCGAGACGCACCTGCACGGGCTTGCCGGTTTTCGGATCGGTGCCGAGCTCGCGCGCGCCGGTCGCTTCGGAGCGGTCGACCGTCTCGTTCTTCTCGTCGACCTGCGCCTTGAACGGCTTCCAGAACTTTTCGAGCAGCGGTACCCAGTCTTCCTCGCCGCGGCTGACCGCGTCGAGCTCGTCCTCGAGCTTCGCGGTGAAGTCGTAATCGACGTAGCGCGTGAAGTGGCCCGAGAGGAATTTCGCGACCGCGCGACCGACGTCGGTCGGCTTGAAGCGACGG
>DASZWL010000154.1:0-5150 GCA_035546695.1 Rhodanobacteraceae bacterium
AGAAACGCGCGACGCATCCGTCACGAGCCCGCCCGTTCCGGTCTATCCGATCGCCGCGGCGCGCGCGCGTCAGGAAGGCTGGGTCGAAGTCGAGTTCACGGTCGGTCCGGACGGATCGGTGCAGAACGCGCACGTGGTCGCTTCGGAGCCGGGACGCATCTTCGATCGCGAGGCGATCTCCGCCGTGCAGCGCGCGAAGTTCGAGCCTCGTCTCGTGAACGGCGAGCCGGTCGCATCGACGCTGCGTCGTCGCATCGAATTCAAGCTCGGCAACTGAGCGTCGTCGCGCGTTCACTCGTCGAGCAGCGTCGACCGAAGCGCGGCCAGCAGCGCTTCGGGCTCGGCGGCGCGATCGTCGCGATCGTGTCGCCCGAGCGCGAGCAGCGCTTCGGTCGCGCGCGCATGCGCGGCGCCTTCGAGGAAATCGGGCAGGCGTCCCGCACAGTCGATCAGCAGCAGAAGCCCGCGCCCGCGCAGCGGCGAGCGATCGCGATCGCGCAACATCGTCAAGGTCTCGTTGCGCGCCTGCGAGGATCGCAGCGGATAGCGCCACTCGGCCCACGGCCACCAGGCCGGCCGACGATGGCGGTGAACGAGGTCGCGCCGGTGCAGGCCGTCGAGCAGCGCGCGCGCGACGGCCCGTGCTCTCGTCTCGATGAGGTCGAGCGCCGAAGCCAGCGGCAATCCGGGGCCGGCGGCGCCGAGCGCTTCGGCGGCCGTCGCGAGCAGCGGATGTCCCGCGCCGAATCGCGGCTCGGCGACGATGCGGCCGTCGTGGTGCGCGACGACGCGCTGCTCGGCGAGATCGAGCAGCACGGCGGCGGCCGCGAGCCGGTCGGGATCGGTCGCGTCGCGGCGCACGACGAGACGTCCGCGTTCGGGCTCGAGCAGGAGCAGCAGCAGGTGTTCGGCGATCAGCACGGGCGTGCCTCCCTTGCAGCCACGCGTCGCGATGTGCGAGCGGAAGATGCGAGGCGCCGCTCACGGTTGCGATTATCGGCGACGATCCGGCCGTCCGTCAGCGCCGGCGCTCGTGTCTGGGCAAAAAAACGTGTCGCCGCGGCTCAGTTCGCGCCGCCGGCGAGATCCTCGGACGCGTTGCCCTCGACTCCCGCCCAGTTGACCTCGGGCAGGCCGAGATAGCGGTCGATCAGCATCGGCATCAGGCCCGAAGGCGCTGCCGACTCGGAGTTCCAGAGCATGACGACGCCGAAGCGGTGGCCCGGAAGGAACGCGATCATCGCGCGGTATCCCTGCACGGCGCCGGCGTGGAAGATCAGCGTCTGGCCCGCGTAGTCGTAGACGCGCCAGCCGAGCGCGTACTGTGCGTCGAACAGGCGGCCGCGGCGCCACGGCGTCATCGTCATCTCGCGATCGGTCTCGACGAGCGGCGCGTGCAGCTCATCGAGGATCGTTTGCGGCAGCACGTCGCGGCGACCGCCCATCTGCGCGATCAGCCATTGCTCCATGTCGCGGATGCTTGCGTTGACGCCGGCCGCGGGCGGCACGCGGTAGTAGCTTTCGTTCGGCGCGAACGGCACCCAGGTCTTGCCGGCGCGGTGATGCGGGCGCGCCCAGCTCTTGCTGCTCTCGAGCGCGTCGCGGCCGTAAGTCGCCGTCTCCATGCCGAGCGGATGGAAGAGGTGCGTCTCGACCTCGTGATAGAAGAAATCGCCGGTGACCGCGTAAGTCACGTCGCCGATCAGGCTGAAGGCGATGTTCTGGTAGCCGTAGCAATCGCCGACCGGACAGGCCATCGGCACTTCGGAGAGACGGCTCACGAGCAGCTCGTAGGGCTCGTCGGCTTCGAGCATGCGGTCGTACGTGTTGTGCGGAAGTCCGACGCGATGGCTCAGGATGTCGCGCACGGTCAGCTTCTGGCTGTCCTCGACGTCGGCGAGCGCGAACGTCGGCAGCACGCCGGCGATCTTCGTGTCCCAGCCGATGACGCCCTCGCGCACGAGCAGCGCGGTCATCGCGGTCGCGAACGCCTTCGACAGCGAGGCCAGGCGGAACACCGTGTGCGCCGACACCGGCTCGCGCGTCGCCCAGTCGGCATAGCCGACGCCGCGTTCGAGCAGCACCTTGTCGTCCTTGACGATCGCGACAGCGAGGCCCGCGACGTCGCCGGACGCCTCGATGCCGTCGAGCCAGCGATCGAACTGACGCGCGACGGACGCGGCGTCCTTCGACACGTGCGAGGCGTCGGCGAGAACCTTCGGGACGACGAGTGCCGGCGCGCGATGTGCCGCGGGCTTGCGATGAGCGCGCGTGCGGGCCTCGGCGGATGTCGATGCGACGAAGGCAAGCGCGGCGATGAAGGCGAGGAACGCGTGCGGAGTACGGCTCAAAAGACTCTCCGGGGCTCGTTGCCGGCCTCGTGCTATGCTCGAAAAAACGTGCCGATTCTAGCCATACGTCAGCGGTTTGCGAAACCTCTTTACGGCGAATTCGCGGCAATTCGGCGAAACGTGACGAGGTTCCGCCGGGACGAACGCGGGAATCGGCGCAAGCCGAGGCCTTCTTTCGCGAAGACGAAGACATGGAAGAGGATCTTCGAAACTCCGGGGAGAGAAATCCGATGGGCATGCTGATCCTGTTGGTCTTGCTGATCGTCGTCGGGCTGTACGCGGTCGGCGTCTACAACGGCCTCGTCGGCGGGCGTAACGCGTATAAGAACGCATTCGCGCAGATCGACGTTCAGCTGACGCGCCGCTACGACCTCATTCCAAATCTCGTCGAGATCGCGAAGGGCTACATGAAGCACGAGCGCGAGACGCTCGAGGCGGTCATCCAGGCGCGCAACTCCGCCGTGTCGGGACTCGCGGCCGCGAAGTCGAACCCCGGGGATCCGGCCGCGATGCAACAGCTCGGGGGCGCCGAGAACGCGCTGACGCAGACGCTCGGCCGCCTATTCGCGCTGTCCGAGGCCTATCCCGACCTCAAGGCGAACCAGAACATGATGCAGCTCAGCGAAGAGCTGTCCTCGACCGAGAACAAGGTCGCGTTCGCGCGTCAGGCGTACAACGACGCGGTCATGGGCTACAACAACCGTCGCGAGATGTTCCCGGGATCGATCTTCGCGAACATGTTCCAGTTCCAGCCGGCCGAGCTGCTCAAGATCGAGTCGGAGACGAAGCGCGAGGCGCCGAAGGTGTCGTTTGGGTGAAGAGCCGGGATTCGGGATTGGGGATTCGGGACAAGGCCAACAAGATCGTCATCCCGGCGAAGGCCGGGATCCAGCTTGGATGCATCCGGATAAGAGCTGGATTACTCGCTGCGCTCGCCCCTTCGGGGCCGTCGTTCGGACGTTCTGCGCGCTACGCGCTTGTCCGGCCTTCGCCGGAATGACAACGACATTTCGTCGTTCCCGCGAAAGCGGGAACCTAGCGACTTTCGCGAGGAAGATCCGAAGGCGCTGGGTCCCCGCTTTCGCGGGGACGACGAGAAACGAATGATCCGATTCTCCAAATCCCGAATCCCGAATCCCGGCTCTACAACCAATGAACTTCTTCGCCCACCAGGACCAGGCTCGCCGCCAGACGCGCCGCATGCTCGTCCTGTTCGCGCTTGCGGTCGCCGCGATCGTCGTCGCGACCGACGTCGTCGTGCTGTTCGCGATCGGCCTCGACAGCGCCGAGCGCGCCGGCGGCGGCGCCAACTGGAGCGGCATCGCGACGCTGAGCGTCGTCATTGTCGTCGCGATCCTCTGCGGATCGGCGTACCGCATCGCGACGCTGCACGGCGGCGGCTCGGCCGTCGCGCGTCAGCTCGGCGGCACCGAGGTTCTCGCAGGCTCGGGCAACTTCGCGTACCAGCGATTGCGCAACGTCGTCGAGGAGATCGCGATCGCATCGGGCGTGCCGGTGCCGGAGATCTTCGTGCTCGAGGACGAAGCCGGCATCAATGCGTTCGCTTCGGGTTACGCGCCGGCCGACGCCGCGATCACGGTCACGCGCGGCGCGCTCGACAAGCTGACGCGCGAGGAGCTGCAAGGCGTCATCGGCCACGAGTTCAGCCATGTCTTGAACGGCGACATGCGGCTCAACATCCGTCTCGTCGGCGTCGTGTTCGGCATCCTCGTGATCGCGACGGTCGGCCGCAAGATCGCCGAGATCTCGGGACGGGGCCGGAGCCGCGATAGCGGCGGCGTCGTGATGTTCGGGCTCGCGCTGTTCGCGATCGGCTACATCGGCGTAGTGTTCGCGCGATTGATCAAGGCTTCGATCGCGCGCCAGCGCGAGTTCCTCGCCGACGCGTCGGCCGTGCAGTTCACGCGCCAGACGAACGGCATCGCCGGCGCGCTGAAGAAGATCGGCGCGCTCGCCGAAGGATCGAAACTCGCGAGCAGCAACGCCGAGGAAGTCTCGCACATGCTGTTCAGCGACGGCATCGGCTATTCGGCACTATTCGCGACGCATCCGCCGCTGCGAGAGCGCATTCTGCGCCTCGATCCGTCGTTCAGGGAAACCGATCTCGCGGCGATCTCGAATGCGTGGAGCCAGCCGGTGCTCGTCGCGGGAACCGGCGAAAGCGAAGGCGCCGACGTCTCGATCGCCGGCTTCGCGCCGGCGTCCGCGTCTCCGCGCGCGGCACGCGAGCGTGCGATGCCGCTGCCCGACGCGCGCGCGGACATTGCGCTTTCGCCGGTGGGCGTCGTCAGGCAGGTCGGCAATCCCGACACCGACGACCGGCGTTCGGCGCGGACGATCCGCACAACGATTCCGGATTCGCTGCGACAAGCCGCCTACCGCCAGGAATCGGCGGCGCCGCTGATCTTCGCGCTGTTGCTCGATACGCGATCCGATGTGCGCGCGACACAGATGCGCGCGCTCGCCGCGCGTTACGACGCCGGCTTTTCCGCGCTCGCCGAATCGCTCGCGAACGATGTCGCGGCACTGCACCCGATGCAGCGGCTGCCACTCGCGGCGCTCGCGTTTCCGGCCGTGCGCTGTCGCCCGCGTCCGCAGCTCGCGACGTTCACCGAAGCGCTCGATGCGCTGATCGCAGCCGACGGACGCGTCGAGCTCGGCGAGTATTGTCTTGCGAAGCTGATTGCGCTCCAGGTCGTCGAGTCGCTCGCGCCCGCGAGCGCATCGGCGATCGGCAGGACCAAGCTTCCGGACGTCGCCGACGATCTCGCAGCGCTG
>DASZWL010000155.1:0-3696 GCA_035546695.1 Rhodanobacteraceae bacterium
ATGCGGCAGCAAGCGGGCGAACGCAACTGCGAACTCGCGCAGCACGTGGCCATAGTTGTCGGACAGGAACTTCCGGAGACGATCGTCGTGCTCCGCGTACGCGCGCGCGAGCACGCGCATGAACGCGTGGCCGCCCGAGTCATCGAGCGAGAGCGCGAGCGCGGGACGGATGAAGGCGCCGAGGATGTCCTCGAGCTTCGGCATCCCGCTCGCGAGCGCCATCGCAAGCGCATCGAGCCGTCGCGCGTTCAATTCGTCGAGCCGGCGCCGGAACACTTCCTCGATGAGATTGTCTTTCGATCCGAAGTGGTAATTGACTGCGGCGAGGTTGACGTTCGCCGCCGCCGTGACCTGGCGCAACGACGCGCCGGCGAAACCGTGTCTCGCGAACAGCGTCTCTGCGGCGCTGAGGATGCGTTCCTTCGTCGAGAAGTGCGTCGCGTTCAAGGGAATCGGCGGTCGATGGATCGAAAGGCGGGTCGATACGAGTCAAACAAGCGTTTGAATCCTACGGTCGGGTGCTCCCGGGGTCAAATCCGATCGCGTCGAAGAGGTGTCAAATGACGCGCCATTTAGCTAGAATCGGTTACGGATTTGTGAGCTAAGCCTGCGGATTGCCGTCACATTTGACGCTATAACAGCGGCGGGCTCGCGACCACACCCCACCGATTCCGAGGAGACATGCAGCGATGGCGCTGGAGCGCACGCTTTCCATCATCAAGCCCGATGCCGTCGCGAAGAACGTCATCGGCGAGATCTATACGCGTTTCGAGAAAGCGGGGCTCAGGATCGTCGCCGCGAAGATGAAGCATCTCTCGCGTCGCGAAGCCGAAGGTTTCTATGCCGTGCATCGCGAGCGTCCGTTCTTCGCGCCGCTCGTCGAGTTCATGATCTCGGGTCCGGTCATGATCCAGGTGCTCGAAGGCGAGAACGCGATCCTCAAGAATCGCGATCTCATGGGCGCGACCGATCCGAAGAAGGCAGCGGCCGGGACGATCCGCGCCGACTTCGCGCAGTCGATCGACGCGAACGCCGTGCACGGATCGGACGCGCCCGAAACTGCAAAGGTGGAAATCGGATACTTTTTCTCCGAGATCGAGCTCTGCGCGCGCTGAGGAGCGAGACGAAGCGGTGACGACGGAAAAGATCAACCTGCTCGACTACGATCGCACCGGATTGCGCGAGGTGTTCGCGCAACTCGGCGAGAAGCCGTATCGCGCCGAGCAGGTCATGAAGTGGATCTACCATCGTCACGTCACCGACTTCGCCGGGATGACCGACGTCGGCAAGGCGCTACGCGAAAAGCTCGAAAATGCGGCCGAAATCGCGCCGCCGAAGACGCTGTTCGAGACGCAGGCGTCCGACGCGACGTACAAGTGGCTGCTCGGAATGGACGGCTCGAACGCGATCGAGACCGTATTCATTCCGGAAACGAGCCGCGGCACGCTCTGCGTTTCCTCGCAGGTCGGCTGCGGGCTCAACTGCCGGTTCTGCTCGACGGCGACGCAGGGGTTCAATCGCAATCTCGCAGCGTCCGAGATCATCGGCCAGGTGTTCGTCGCCGCGAAGCATCTCGGCAACGTGCCGCATCAGCAGCGCAAGTTGACCAACGTAGTCATGATGGGCATGGGCGAGCCCCTGCTCAACTTCGACAACGTCGTGAAGGCAATGAGCGTCATGCGCGACGATCTCGGCTTCGGGCTCGCGAACAAGCGCGTCACGCTGTCGACCGCGGGGCTCGTGCCGATGATCGACAAGCTTGGCGAAGTCGCGGACGTTTCGCTCGCGGTCTCGCTGCACGCGCCGAACGACGAGCTTCGCACCGAGCTCGTGCCGCTCAACAAGAAATATCCGATCGGCGAACTGCTCGCCGCTTGCGCGCGCTACGCCGCGCGTCGTCCGCGCACGACGATCACGTTCGAATACACGATGCTCGACGGCGTCAACGACAAGCCCGAGCACGCGCGCCAGCTGATCAAGCTCATGCGCCGCCTGCCGGCCAAGGTGAACCTGATCCCGTTCAATCCGTTCCACGGCACGCGGTTCAGCCGGTCCAGCGAGGAGGCGATCCGCGGTTTCCAGAAGATCCTGCTCGACGCCGACGTGCTGACGATGGTCCGCCGCACGCGCGGCGAGGACATCGATGCAGCGTGCGGGCAGTTGAAGGGCCAGGTCATGGACCGCACGCGCCGCCAGGCCGAATTCCGCCGCAAGATCGAGGAGGGCGTCGCCCATGCGGCCTGACGCGCTCGCTAGGCTCGCCGCTGTCGCGCTTGCGCTTGCGCTCGGGCTCGGCGCGTGCTCGACCGGCGGCAGCAACATCAAGAAGGAAAGCGCGGCCAGCGAGAAGACCGAGGCCGCGCGCGTGCATACCGAGCTCGGCCAGAAGTACATGCAGCAGGGCAAGCTCGAGATCGCGCTCGACAATCTCAACAAGGCGCTGTCGTACGACTCCGACTACGCCGACGCGCATACGGTCATCGCCGTGCTCTATGAGCGCATCGGCGACGTCAAGCAGGCCGAAGAGCACTATCGCCGCGCGGCGCAGCTGAAGCCGAAGGGCGGCAACGAGCTCAACAATTACGGCGCGTTCCTCTGCAAGATCGGGCGCTACGACGAATCGACCGAATATTTCGAGCGCGCGGTCGCCGATCCGTTCTACAACACGCCGGATGTCGCGCTGACGAACGAAGGCACGTGCCTCCTCAAGGGCGGAAAGAACGACGCGGCCGAAGCGGCCCTGCGCAAGGCGCTCGATCGCTCGCCGAACAACAGCGAAGCCCTGTTCCAGCTGGCTTCTGTGCTCTACCAGAAGGGCGATTTCTTCAAGGCGCGCGCATTCATGCAGCGCTTCGAGGCGGTCGGACAAGCGCGTCCGGAATCGCTGATGCTGGGCCGCAACATCGAGCTTCGTCTCGGCAACGGCAGCGCCGCGAGCGACTACACGCGGCGATTGCTGCAATCGTTTCCTGAGTCACAACAGGCGCGCGAGCTGAGCGCGCAGAATTCATGATGACGGGCGGAAGAAAACCATTAGACGAGTCCGCCCGAGGGGCGTGCACGGTTTCCGGTGAGCAGGAGACCGGCGCATCGATCGACATCGACGACGGCCAGCTCGCACTGCCGTTGTCATCGGGACAAGACACCATGAGAGCCGAAGAGCTGGAGCACGACGCGAAAGCGTCATCCGATGCCAACCCACGGCCCGTGGACGACGCGCCTCCCGCCGAAGCGGGGCCTGCGTCGTCCTCGTTCGGGCAGCGTTTGCGGTCCGGGCGCAAGGCGAAGGGCCTTTCGCGCACCGAAGCGGCGCAGCGCCTCAAGCTGCCGCTACGGCTGATCGAGCGCATCGAAGCGGACGATTACGCCGGAATCGAGGAGGGCGTGTACCTCCGCGGTTATCTTTCGAGCTATGCGCGGCTCGTCGACGTGCCGGTCGTCGCGGCCGAGACGATCGCGGCGCAGCACACGCGCGCGGCGCCGCTCGTCGCGACGGGGAAAGTGTCGCGCTCGCGCTATCTCTTCGACCGCTACTCGGTCAGTGCGACCTATCTGATCCTCACCGCGCTGATCGTCGTTCCGGCCGTCTGGCTAGCCACCCATGGCGGCCTCGAGCAGAACCTCGTCCGCACGGCGCCGCTCGATGCTCCCGCCGTGACGATCCCCGTGCCGGCGCAGCCCGTGACGACGAATCGC
>DASZWL010000156.1:0-4642 GCA_035546695.1 Rhodanobacteraceae bacterium
GAACGCGCGCATGCACCAGTCGAGCAACGGCCCCCATGCGATGCCGAGCGCAAGCAGCGCAAGCCCGTTGATCGAAAGCGCCCAGCGGAACGCGAGATCCTGCGGCAACGGCAGCGGCGCATCGTCGACCGGTTCGTCGAAGTACATGACCTTGACGACGCGAAGGTAGTAATAGAGCCCGATGATCGCGAATACGATCGCGACGATCGCGAGCCAGAGCTGGCCCGCGTCGATGACGGCCTTCAGCACCATGAGCTTGGCGAAGAATCCGAACAGCGGCGGCACGCCGGCGAGCGAGAACATCGCGATCGCCATGACGCCGGCGTACCAGGGATTGCGCTGATTGAGGCCCTTGAAGTCGTCGATCTCCTCGGCCTCGAAGCCGGCGCGCGCGACGAGCAGGATCACGCCGAACGCGGCCGTCGCCATCAGCGCATAGCAGATCGCGTAGAACATCGCGGCCGCGAAACCTTCCGGCGTGCCGTTGACGAAGCCGAGCAGCAGGAAGCCGATGTGCGAGATCGTCGAATAGCCGAGCATGCGCTTCAGGTTCGTCTGCGCGATCGCGAACACGTTGCCGATCGCGAGGGAAAGCGCCGCGAGCAGCGAGAGCATCAGCGTCCAGTGCTCGTGCATGCCGGCCATGCCGCTTTCGAGCAGACGGTACGCCATGCCGAACGCGGCGAGCTTCGGCGCCGAGCCGACGAACACGACGATCGCGGTCGGCGCGCCCTCGTAGACGTCCGGAATCCACATATGAAACGGCGCCGCGCCGAACTTGAACGCGATGCCGGCAATCAGAAACACGAGCCCGAACGCGAGCAGCGTGCGATGCTCCGATTGCGCCATGTCGCCGACGACGACGTTGATCTTGGCAAGATCGAGCGTGCCGGTCGCGCCGTAGATCATCGACATGCCGTAGAGCAGGAGTCCCGACGCGAGCGCGCCGAGCACGAAGTACTTGATCGCCGCTTCCGCCGACGCGCTCGAATCGCGGTTCAGCGCGACGAGCGCGTATTGCGCGAGCGTGAGGAGCTCGAGACCGAGATAGACCGTGATGAGACTTCCGGCCGAGACGAGCAGCATCATGCCGAGCGTCGCGAACAGCAGCAGCAGGTAGAACTCGCCGACGAAAAGCTTGCGATCGCGAAGGTAAGCGCGACCGTACAGGCAGACCGCGATCGTGACGACGAGGATGAAGATCTTCAGCACCGTCGCCATGCCGTCGAGCACGAACATGTCGTTGAATGCCGACAACGTCGAGCCGTCCGGCAGCTTGTTGCGCCAGACGAGAACGCCGGTGATCGCGAGCGCCGTGATCGACAGCCAATGCGTCACATCGCGCTGTGTCGGCTTCAGGAAGAGGTCGATCAGGAGGATCGCGCAGGTCGCGCCGAGCAGGAACAGCTCCGGCAGGATCGTCGCGAGATCGTAGGCGTGGAATTCGATCATGTCGTCGGGCTCAGGCCTTGGCGAGCATCAGGTTCTGCACGATCTCGCGGACCGCGCCGTCCATCAGCGTGACCAGCGGCTTTGGATAGATGCCGATCGCGAGGACGCAGGCGGCGAACGTACCGAGCACGATCCATTCGCGAAGGTTCATGTCCTGCATCTTCGCGACCTTCTGACTCTCGACCTTGCCGAAGATCACGCGCTTGACGAGCCAGAGCGTGTACGCGGCACCGATGATCAGCGTGAACGCGGCGAGCGCGGCGATCCAGAAATTGTCCTGGAACGCGGCGAGGATCACCATGAACTCGCCGACGAAGCCGCTCGTTCCGGGCAGGCCGCAGTTCGCCATCGAAAAGAGCACGAAGAACGTCGCGAACCACGGCATCACGTTCGCGAGGCCGCCGTAATCCCTGATCATGCGCGTGTGCAACCGGTCGTACATGACGCCGATGCACGAGAACATCGCGCCCGAGACGAAGCCGTGCGAGATCATCTGCACCATCGCGCCCGAGACGCCGAGCCGCGCGCCCATCACGTTGTGGTGATCGCGCACGAGCGCGAGCGCGATGAACACGCCGAGGGTGACGAAGCCCATGTGCGCGATCGACGAATACGCGATCAGCTTCTTCATGTCCTCCTGAACGAGCGCGACATAGCCGATGTAGATGATCGCGATCAGCGATGCCGCGATGACGACCCAGGCGAATTCCTGCGAGGCATCCGGCGTGATCGGCAGCGAGAAGCGGATGAAGCCGTAGCCGCCGACCTTCAGCATGATCGCGGCCAGCACGACCGAGCCGCCTGTCGGCGCCTCGACGTGCGCGTCGGGCAGCCATGTGTGCACGGGCCACATCGGCACCTTGATCGCGAAGCCGAGCAGGAACGCGAAGAAAAGCCAAGCCTGCTCGCGCTCGCCGAGACCCGCGTGCGCGAACGAGGCCAGCGAGAAATCGCCGGTCTTGAAGTGGAGATATATCAGGCCGATCAGCATGAAGATCGAGCCCAAGAACGTATAGATGAAGAACTTCAGGGTCGCGTAGACGCGCCGCGGGCCGCCCCAGACGCCGATGATGATGAACATCGGAATCAGCATGCCCTCGAAGAACACGTAGAAGAGCAGCGCATCGGTCGCGGCGAAGACGCCGACGAGCAGCCCTTCGAGCGCGAGCATCGCCGCCATGTACTGCGCGACACGTTCCTCGATCGGGCCCCACGAACCGATCACGACGAGCACGGTCGTCAGCGTCGTCAGCACGATCAGCGCGACCGAGATGCCGTCCGCGCCGAGCGCATAGCTCGCCTTGATCGCCGGAATCCAGTCGAGATGCTCGACGAACTGCATGCCGGGCCGGAGCGGCAGGTAATGAGTCCAGAGCGGAATCGAGATCGCGAACGTCACGAGCGCGCTCGCGAGCGCGAGCCAGCGCGCCGCGCTCGCGTTGCGGCCGCAGAAGAGGACGGCGATCGCGCCGAGGATCGGCAGCCAGATCAGTAAGCTGAGGAGATGCGACGAGAGCATGTCGTTGGGTTCTTCCGTCCGTTCGTTGCGTGCTTCGTCAGTTCGTTTCGTCGCGAGTGTTCGATATCTTGCGCGAACCCTTCACTTCGTCATTCCGGCGAAAGCCGGAATCCATTTTGCTGTCGCGCCAAAAATCAAAATGGGTCCCGGCTTTCGCCGGGACGACGGTGACGCGTCGTTGCGATCGATCACGCACCCGCATGCGCCACCACCCACCACAACCCGCCGAGCAGCGCGATCAGTCCCAAGATCATCGCGAACGCGTAATGATAGAGATATCCGGATTGCAGCCAACGCACCGTCGCCGCGACGCGCGACACGAGCGCGGTCGAGCCGTCGATCGCGATGCCGTCGATGAGCGCGGCGTCGCCGCCCTTCCAGAGCCCGCGTCCGAGCGCGATGCCGCCGCGCGCGAAGATCGCCTGATAGATCTCGTCGAACCAGTATTTGTGACTCAGCACTTCGTAGATCGGGCGCAGCTTCTCTTTCGCCTTGTCCGCGATGCCCGGATTGAACAGCCAGATGTACGTCGCGACGACGAAGCCCGCGAACGCGAGCCAGAACGGCCATTGCAGGAAGCCGTGCAGCACCATGGCGAGCGGTCCGTGGAATTCCTTGCCGAGCTCGCCGAGCACGTCGTTCGGCTCGGCGACGCGTATCGCCGCGCCGAACCACTTGCCGAACAGCATCGGGCCGACCGTCGGCCAGCCGATCGCGATCGACGGGATCGCGAGCAGCACGAGCGGCACCGTGACGACCCACGGTGATTCGTGCGGCGCGTGCGCGAGATGGCCCGGCTTGTGCTCGTCGTGCCCGTGGGTCTCATGCCCGTGCGCGTGATGATGCGACTCCACGACGAACCGCTCCTTGCCGTGGAACGTCATGTAGAGCAGACGGAAGCTGTAAAGCGCCGTCACGAACACGCCGGCCATGACGCAGAAATACGCGTACGGCGCAGCCCATCGATGCGATTCGCCGACGGCTTCGATGATCGCGTCCTTCGAGAAGAATCCCGCGAAGCCCGGCGCGCCGGCGAGCGCGAGCGAGCCGATCCACATCGTGATCCACGTGATCGGCATGTACTTCTTCAGGCCGCCCATGTAGCGCATGTCCTGCTCGTGATGCATCGCGATGATCACGGAGCCCGCACCGAGGAACAGCAGCGCCTTGAAGAACGCATGCGTCATCAGGTGATAGACGCCGCCGGCGTAGGCCGACACGCCGAGCGCGACGGTCATGTAGCCAAGCTGCGAGAGCGTCGAATACGCGACGACGCGCTTGATGTCGTTCTGGACGATGCCGATGAGGCCGGTGAAGAGCGCCGTCGTCGCGCCGATGACCAGCACGAAGTTGAGGGCGGTCTCGCTGAGCTCGAACAGCGGCGACATGCGCGCGACCATGAAGATACCGGCCGTGACCATCGTCGCCGCGTGGATCAGCGCCGAGATCGGCGTCGGACCTTCCATCGAATCAGGCAGCCATACGTGCAGCGGCACCTGCGCCGACTTGCCCATCGCGCCGATGAAGAGACAGATGCAGACGATCGTCGCGATCGACCACGGATGCCCCGCGATCAGCTCGATCGTCTTCGGCTCGTTCGCGTACGCGAGGTTCGTCGTGTTGATGAACACCTGCGCGTAATCGAGCGAATGGAACCAGTAGAGAACGCCC
>DASZWL010000157.1:0-12528 GCA_035546695.1 Rhodanobacteraceae bacterium
CTCATCTAAAACCGCTGCCGCGACCCACGCTCTCCCTCGGTCTTTTTCACCTGGGGGATTTCGGTCTGCGGCTGCGGGTACTGCAAAAACAAACATACAAGGGGAAGACGATCAGCACTCGATGACGTTCACTGCAAGCCCGCCGCGCGAGGTTTCCTTGTACTTGTCCTTCATGTCGCGCCCGGTCTCCCGCATCGTCTTGATGACCTTGTCGAGCGACACGCGATGCTTGCCGTCGCTCTTCATCGCCATGCGCTGCGCGTTGATCGCCTTGACCGCGCCCATCGCGTTGCGCTCGATGCACGGGATCTGCACGAGGCCGCCGATCGGATCGCAGGTGAGGCCGAGGTTGTGCTCCATGCCGATCTCGGCCGCGTTCTCGACCTGGTAGATCGTGCCGCCGAGCGCCGCGGCGAGTCCGCCGGCCGCCATCGAGCAGGCGACGCCGACTTCACCCTGGCAGCCGACTTCGGCGCCGGAGATCGACGCGTTTTCCTTGTACAGGATGCCGATCGCGCCGGCCGTCAGCAGGAATTCGACGACGCCGTCCTCGCTCGCCTTTGGGCAGAAGCGTTCGTAGTAGTGCATGACCGCGGGCATGATGCCGGCCGCGCCGTTCGTCGGCGCTGTGACGACGCGTCCGCCCGCGGCGTTCTCCTCGTTGACGGCGAGCGCATAGAGATTGACCCAGTCGAGGATCGTCAAGGGATCGCGCAGCGACGCTTCCGGACGATCGCGCAGCTCCTTGTACATCTCGGGCGCGCGGCGCTTCACATGCAGCCCGCCCGGCAATGTGCCGCCCTCGCGCATGCCGCGCGCGACGCAGCCCTGCATCGCGCGCCAGATCGCGAGGAGGCCGTCGCGGATCTCGTTTTCGCTGCGCCACGATTTCTCGTTCTCGAGCATGATGCCGGCGATCGACTTGCCGCTTTCCTCGCAGAACGCGAGCAGCTGATCGCCCGATGCGAACGGATACGGCAGCGGCGTCGTGTCGGCGACGATACGATCCTCGGCGGCTTCATCCTGGTTGACGACGAAACCGCCGCCGACGGAATAGTAATCGCGCGTCGCCAGCAGCTCGCCGTCGTCGCCGTACGCCGCGAAGCGCATGCCGTTCGAGTGGTAAGGCAGCTTCTGGCGCTTGTTGAAGACGAGATCGGTCTTCTCGTCGAACGCGATCTCGCGGCGGCCGAGAAGACGAATGCGTTTCTCCCCTCGGATGCGCTTCAATCGCGCCGGAATCGAATCGGGATCGATCTTGTCCGGCCATTCGCCCTCGAAGCCGCACAGCACGGCCTTGTCGGTGCCGTGTCCGCGTCCGGTCAGCGCGAGCGATCCGAACAGCTCGCAGCGCACGCGCGCTACGCGATCGAGGATGCCGGGATCGGCAAGCCAGCGCTCGCAGAATCGCGCGGCGGCGCGCATCGGCCCGACCGTGTGCGAGGACGACGGCCCGATGCCGATCTTGAAGAGGTCGAAAACGCTGACGGCCATGGAAGCGAGATGGGGATGGCGAGGGCGCTATTCTACGCGCCCGCCAACCCCGCCCGAACGCGAATCCGATGCGCCTCGTTCTCTATCAGCGCGACGACTGCACGCTCTGCGACGAAGCGCTCGCGCGGCTGGCGGCCGCGCGGGTACCGGATTTCGAGAGCGCCTGGATCGACGGCGACGCCGCGCTCGAAGCGCGCTACGGCGAGCGCGTGCCGGTGCTTCGCGACGGCGACAGCGGCCGCGAGCTCGACTGGCCGTTCGACGGCGAGGCGATTGCGGCCTTCGTCGCTGCCGCGCGCTGATCGTCAGGGCTGCTCGAAACCGCTGTCGAAGATCGTATCGATGATGACGCGGCCCGCTGCGAAGCTCGTGTACCCCGTCGCCGTCGTGACGATGCCGCCGAACACGAGATAGCCGTTCTGGATGCGCGCACGGACGGCGCCGTCGTTCATAGTGCCGCCGAGGTTCGGCGCGATGATCTTCTTGCCGCCGAAGCCGAACGTGTCGTCGAGCGTGCCGTCGGTGTTGAAGCGCACGAGCGCCATGTCGCTGTCGCCGGTGCCGTTGATCTGGACGAGGCCGACCATTACGAGCTTGCCGTCGGGTTGCACTACGGCGCCGTACGAGACGTCGACATCGTCGCCGCCGAAGTCGAACGGTACGGTGACCTTGCCGCCGGTTCCGAACGTCGGATCGGGCGTTCCGTCCGGCTGCAGCTTGACGGCGGCGAAGTCGTAGCCGTTGTCCGTCGAGACGCCGGTCACGAAGATCGATCCGTCGGGCGCGATGATCAGCTCGGTCGCCTCGTCGTCCAAGCTGCCGCCGATGTCGAACGCGACCGTCACGCGGCCGTCGCCGCCGAAGTTCGGGTCGAGCACGCCCGCGGGCGTCAGTCGCGCGATCGCGAAGTCGTAATCGCCAGTCGCCTTCCCCGCGGCGCCCGCGACGAGGATGTTGCCGTTCGCATCGATCGCGACGCTCGAGGCGATGTCGATTAGGTTCGATGGATCGAGATCGAAGGCGATCGTCTCGCGGCCGTCGCCGGAGAAGCTCGTGTCACGCGTACCGTCGACGTTGAGCCGGGCGATTGCGAAATCGGAGTTGTTGGTGTCGACCTCCGCCGTGCCGACGACAATCAGCTTGCCGTTCCCGAGCTGCACGGCGTCGAGCGCGCGATCGCTGTTCAGGCCGCCGAGATCGAAGTTGACATAGGCCTTGCCGTCGCCGCTGAACGACGTGTCCAGCGTGCCGTCGGTGTTGAGCCGCACGAGCTTGAAGTCGGAATCGTCGCCGGACGCATCCGTGTCGGGGCCTTCGCCGACGATGACGATCTTGTTGTCGCTCTGCACGATCGTATTGAACGTGCCGTCGTAGGCGGCTCCGCCGCCGACGGCGATCGTTGTCCAGCCGTCGAAGCTGAAGCTCGTGTCCGGCACGCCGTCGGGCGTGAGGCGTGCGGCAGCGAAGTCCGTTCCGGTTGCGGCCCCGCCTTCGACGGTACCGCCGAGGACGACGCGGCTGTTCGAATCGATCGCGAGGCCGAACGCCGTCGCCGACGCGCCGAAATCGATGATCGTGAGACCGTCGGTGCCGAAAGAGCGATCGAGATCGCCGTCGTGGGCGGACACGCCCGCTGCGGCGAACGCCAGCGATGCGCCGGCCGTCTGCAGGATGCGCAAGTGCATGACTATCCCCTCCCCAGAGATGCGGCGGGAGTCTAGACCGAATTCCCTCGGCCCAGTGTGATGTCGGCGTCAATACACATGCGATGCATTGCGCGGGATAACCGCGACTGCGATCACATTTACGCATGTATACGCAGGCATTCGACCCGCGCCGTCACGACGCGTGCGAAAGCGCCGGCGAAATCCTCGCCGGCGCGCCGGGTGTTTCGCCGTGGAGCGCGATTACAGCAGCGACTTCGCGTGATCGAGCACGGCGCTGCACGCCTTCTCGGTCAGCTTGCCCTTCATGTCGCCGAGCGCGCCGCCGGCTCCGCCGCCGCCGAGGCTCGAAAGATCGGTCGACTTGCCGTCGCCGCCGGTCAGCATGCCCTTCGCGCCGTCGAGATAGCCGGGGTCTTCCTTGGCCTTGTCCTCGCCGCCGAGCTTGCCGATCAGCTGATCCTTGACGCCCGAAGCGTCGCCGCCGAGGAAGTTGTTCTTCATGCAGTACTCGATGATGCCGGCCGCGTTGCCGGCGCTGCCCGATGCGAGCGAGGAGACATCGAGACCGCCGCCGGCTGCGTCCTTCAGCGCGCCGAGATCCTGCGACGATGCGCCGTTCGCGAAGGCGAGGGCGGTGACAACCGAAACGGCGAGGGCGATCGACGTGCTGCGGTTCATGGCAACGCTCCGTTCGTGGTACGGGTCGCGGATTCTGGTCCCGCCGGAGTTACCGCCGCGTTAATGCGCGCGCGTACGGATGTCACGATTTGTCACCGCGCCGCCTACTGGCGCGCAATCGCTTCGGGCGGCTCTTCGTTCGCCTCGAACGGCGGAATTTCTCCGTGCGCCGCCTCGACCGCCGGCGTGCGCCAACCCGAGGCGATGCCCCAGAAGTAGAACGCGATGCCGATCAGCGCGACGAGCGCGAGATCCCAGCCGAACGGGACGTAGTCGTGGCCGCCGAACTGCGCGCTGCCGCAGTACGAGACGAGCGCGATCACCGGCAGGTACGCGACGAGCCACCAGGCGCCGGCGAGATGGCGGGCGAAATCGTGCCAGCCATTTTTCCACTCGTAGTAGAAATACACCGGCAGCGCGACGACGACGAGCAGGATGATCTCGCCGGTCAGCGGCCACTTCGCCCAGTAGAGGAGCTCGGCCGAGAACACGAACGCGAGCAGCGCGATGATCTGCAATCCAGGCAACTTGAACGGCCGATGCAGGTCGGGCGCGGTCCGGCGCAGGCTGACGACGCTGGCGGGACCGGTGAGATACGAGATGATCGTCGCGACCGAGATCACGGCCGCGAGCGTCGCCCAGCCGCGGAAGCAGAACAGGAATACGAACGCGACGGCGAGGTTGAACCACATCGCCGGCCGCGGCACGCCGTACACCGGATGGATGCGGCCGAGCACCTTCGGCAGCGTACCGTTCCGCTCCATGCCGTAGATCATGCGCGCGGTCGTCGCCGTGTACGTGATGCCGGTTCCGCTCGGGCTCACGAATGCATCGGCGTAGAGCAGCAGCGCGAGCCAGTTGAGATTCACCGCGAGCGCGAGCTGCGCGAACGGCGAGGCGTACGCGAGCGCGGCCCAGCCTTCCGTCTCGATCAGCTTCGGATCGACCGCGCCGAGAAAGCCGACTTGCAGCAGGAGATAGACGATCGTCGCGAGCGCGATCGAGCCGAGCACGCCGAACGGCACGCTGCGCCCCGGATCGCGCGCCTCGCCGGCGAGGTTAACCGGACTCTGGAATCCGTTGTAGCTGAAGACGATGCCGCTGATCGCGACCGCGGTCAGCACGGCCGGCAGGCTGAACGCGTGCGTGCCGCCGTGCGCGCCGATCGAGAAATTGCTGACATTGAATTCGGTCAGGATCAGCGCGATCGCGGTCGCGGCGGGCACGACGAGCTTGAACAGCGTGATCGCCGAGTTCGTGCGCGCGAAGAGCTTGACGCTCCAGAAGTTGACGAGGAAGTAGATGACGACGAGCACGGCTGCGATCGCGAGCCCCGGCGGCGTCAGCTCGCCTTTTCCGGCGGGAAGATGCACGAAGAGATTCTGCGCCCAGGCCCACGGCCACGACGCCATGTACTGCACCGAAGCCTCGGCCTCGACCGGGACGACCGAGACGATCGCGATCCAGTTCGACCACGCCGCGATGAAGCCGACCAGCGATCCGTGCGAATAGTGGCCGTAGCGGACCATGCCGCCCGATTCGGGAAACATCGCGCCGAGCTCGGAATAAGTCAGCGCGATCGACGTGATGATGACCGCGCCGATGATCCATGCGTAGATCGCGCCGGGACCCGCGAGCTGCGCCGCGTGCCAGGCGCCGAACAGCCAGCCTGAGCCGATGATCGAGCCGAGGCCGGTCAGCATCAGGGCGAAGGCACCGACGTCGCGGCGGATGGCGGAATGCTGGGACATGAGGCGCCTTTCCGGAGAGCCGCGGCCGCGGCACGAAGGCGCGATGGTCGCAGGTGAAGCGGCGAATGTCAGCGTCCGGCGGCATGTCCGCGCGGCCGCTGCGCGGCGGCGCTCGGTCCCCGTCAGTCGAATCCGTCGCTGAAGATCGTATTGGCGATCGCGCGTCCGGCCAGGAAGTTGTTGCCGTCCGCAAACGGCGTGACACCGGCGAACACGAGGTCGCCGTCGCGGTAGCGCACGCGCGAGGCCATGCCGCCCTGTTGGTAAAACACGCCGGAAGAGGCGAAGGTTCCGTCGAGATTTCCGTTGCGGTCGAGGCGGGCCATCAAGACGTAGTCCGCGAACGAGCCTGCGAGCACGAGCTTGCCGTCGGGTTGCAGCGCGGCGCCCTCGCAGTATTCGCTGTCGTCGCCGGCGATGAACTCCATCGCAAACTTGCCACCGCTTGCCCACGTCGCGTCCAGCGTGCCGTCCGCTTTCAGCTTCGCCGCTGCGCAGACGTAGCTCGTCCCATGGGCGCTGCCGATGTCGGCGATGCCGACGAGATAGATCGAGCCGTCCGGCGCGACGATCATCTCGGCCACGTCGTCGGCGAAATCGCCGCCTATATCGAACTCGACCGTGGCGCGGCCGCCGTCGCCGAACGTCGGATCGAATGTGCCGTTGGCCATCAGCCTTGCGATCGCGAAATCGTCGTCGTAACCGTCGCCCTTGCGCGAGAAGCCCGCGACGAGGATGCGGCCGGCCGCGTCGATCGCGACGCTGGAAGCGAGGTCGAGGTTCGGCGCGTCGTCGTGGAAATGGAACGTCAGGCGGCCGCCGTTGCCGAAGCTCGGGTCGAGCTCGCCGTGCGCGTCGAGCCGCGCGATCGCGAAATCGTAGTTCTGGCCGTCCACTTCGGCACTGCCGGCGACGACGAGCTTGCCGTCGGCCTGCTGGACGGCGGCGTGCGCCTCGTCGAGATTCGTGAGGCCGAGATCGAAGCCGACGAAAACCTTGCCGCTGCTGCCGAACGTCGGGTCCGGCGAGCCGTCGTCCTCGAGGCGCACGAGCGCGAAGTCGCGATTTTCCTCGGTGACGTCCGAGAGGCCCGCGATCACGATGCGGCCGTCGCTCTGCACGAGCACGGCGTTGGCTTCGTCGTAGGCGGCGCCCGGTCCCATCGGGATCTCGACGCGGCCGCCGCTGCCGAACGTCGGGTCCGGCGAGCCGTCGCCCGTCAGCCGCACCGCGGCGAAATCCGCGTGCGTCGCGTCGCCGCCGTCGACGCGGCCGGCGAGGACGATCTTTCCGCCCGCGTCGATCGCGAGGTCGTAGACCCAGCCCGGAGCGCCGAAGCTGACGACGGAAATGCCGTCCGAGCCGAACGAGGGATCGAGCTGGCCATCCTTCGCGGATGCGAAGGCACAGACGGCGAGGGCGGTAAGGAGCGGAACGGAGCGGCGGCTCGGCATGGCGAAGATTCCTGACTGGTCTTGCCGGGGAGAACGCCGCGAAGCCGCGATCTCGGACATGCCGGCCACCGCGTTCAGATCGTGAATTTACGCGCGCGCGCGTTTGCCGCGTCGTCCGCACGGTTCGCAAACTTTCCGCTCCGGTTACGATAGAGGTTTGGCTCCATTCAAGCAGGGGGAACAGATCATGTCCTTGAGGGCAGCGCGCGCGCTTAGCCTCGCGATGGCCGCGGCGATGCCGTTCGGCATCGCGAAGGCGGTCGATGTCGTCACCGAGCGCTACGACGGCGCGCGCCTCGGCGCGAATCTCGAGGAGACCGCACTCGATACCTCGAACGTCGACGTCGACGACTTCGGCAAGCTCTGGTCGTACACGGTGTCGGGATCGGTGTACGCGCAGCCGCTTTTCGTGCACGGCGTGACGATCCCCGGAAAAGGCACGCACGACGTGCTCTACGTCGTCACGATGAACAACGAGGTCTATGCGTTCGACGCCGATTCCGGCGACGACACGCCGCTGCTGCACGCGAGCTTCGGCGCGCCGATTCCGATCCTCGACATCCTCGGCTACAACGACAACATCATCGGCAACGTCGGCATCGAGTCGACGCCGGTCATCGATCCGGCATCGCAGACGATGTACTTCGTCTCGCGCAGCTACGGCAGCGGCTGCGGCGGCGCGCATCCGACGTTCTGCCAGTATCTCCACGCGGTCGACATCACGACGCTCGCCGAGCGCTCGGGAAGCCCGGTGATCCTCGGCGGCAGCGTGTCCGGAAACGGCAGCGGCAGTTCCGGCGGCACGCTGACGTTCGACGGCAAGATCGAGGATCAGCGCTCGAGCCTAGCGCTCACGAACGGGCGAATCTTCATCGCGTGGTCCGGACACAGCGATCAGTTCGCCTATCACGGCTGGGTCATGGTCTATGACGCCGCGACGCTCATGCAGACGATGATCTGGTCGTCGACGCCCGAAGGCACGTCGTTCAACGGCGGCGGCATCTGGATGGGCGGCCGCGGACCGACGATCGATGCGGACGGCAACGTCTACTACGTGACCGGCAACGGCACCTGGGATCTCGATCAGCAGGGCGGGCGCAACTACGGCGAATCGTTCGTGAAATTCGGCCCGACGCCGGACTCGCCGCTGCTCGACTGGTTCACGCCCGACGACGTCGGTTATCTCAACAACAGCGATCTCGACCTCGGCGGCTCGGGACCGATCCTCGTGCCCGGCAGCGATCTCATCGCGAGCGGCGGCAAGAGCGGCGTCTTCTACGTGACGCACACGTCGAACATGGGCCATCGCACGACCAACGACGTCGGCATCGTGCAGGTGTTCGACAACAGCAATCCGGCCGGCTCGAACGACCAGATCAAGGGCGGCCCGGTCTACTGGAACCGCGACGGCGGCGCGGGACCCTGGATGTACGTCTGGTCCGACGGCTGCAACCATTTCAACGCCTACCATTTCAACGGTACGACGTTCGACACGCCGCCGATTTCGCAAAGCACGATCCTCTCGCCGTGCGGTTCGTCGGGCGGTGTGCTGACGCTGTCGGCGAACGGCAGCACGCCGGGCTCGGGCATCGTCTGGTCGTCGATGCCGGTGTCCGGCGATGCGAACAGCGGTATCCATCCCGGCGTGCTGCGCGCGTTCGACGCCGACGATCTCTCGACCGAGCTCTGGAACTCGAGGCAGAACCAGGCGCGCGACGACGCCGGCAACTGGCCGAAGTTCAGTCCGCCGACCGTCGTCGACGGCCGCGTCTATCTCGGCTCCTTTCCGAGCGACGGCTTCGGTGATACGAAGGTCAACGTCTACGGTCTTCTGCATCTGACGCCCGACTTCACGCTCGCGGTGACGCCGCCGAATCCCGGTGTCGTTCCCGGAACGAGCGTCACCTACGAGATCCAGACCGGCAGCGTGAACGATTTCGGCGATGCGCTGCATCTCGCGGTCGACGGGCTTCCGGCCGGCGCGAGCGCGACGTTCGACGCGAACGACATCGCGCCGCCGGCAACGGTGACGATGACGATCGCGGCGAGCCGCGGAACGCCGCTTGGCGAATATCCGCTGACGATCGGCGCCAGCGGCGGCTCCGTCCAGCACACGGCCGACGCCGGTCTGTACGTGACCGCCGCCGCTCCCGGCAGCGGAGCGATCGGCATCGATTTCGTCGGCAGCGCGGACGCGCTGCTCGCGACCGATATCGCCGGAATCGTCGCGAAGCCGAACTGGAACGAAGCGGCCGACGTCGCGGGCAGCGCGCTCGCATTGCTCGACGAGAGCGGTGCGGATACCGGCGCCGTCGTGTCGTGGTCCTCGGACGCCGTCGGAACGCTCGGCATCGGCGGCGCGACGGCGGACGACGCGATGATGGACGGCTATCTCGACGCCGGCGGCGACGTCGCGACGATCACGGTCTCGGATCTTCCCGCGATCGACGAAGGCTATTACGTCTACGTCTATTCAGACGGCGCGAACGGCGATGCGAACATGTCGAGTCTCTACACGTTCGAGAGCGGCGATGGCACAACGACGGCGCTCGTCGTCGACGCTGCCGGCGCGACGTTCGACGGCACATTCGTCCGCGCCGATTCCGCCGACGGCGGAGCCGGCAACTACGCCGTGTTCTTCGCGTCGGGAACGGGATTCACGCTGACCGTGCAGTCGAGCGGCGGCTCGCACGCGCCGCTCAACGGCATCCAGATCGTCCGCGGCGATCGCCTGTTCGCGAACGGATTCGACTGAGCCTCAGGCGCGCGCCTCGCCTCGGCGCAGGCGCGCGAGGATCTCGGCGCGTGCCTCGCGCAGGATCGAATCGCGATCGAGGCTCGCGACGATCTCGGCGACGACGCGCTTGGGTCCCTTCTCGCCCCACGATTTGCCGGCGACGAGATAGCGCTCGGCGATGCGGCCGACGAGCTCGGTCGCGTACCAGGCGAGCGCGCCCTGTGCGCCGGCCGTGACGACCGTCGAAAGCCCGGCGCTGACGCCTTTCAGCGCCGACGCGACGAGATGCACGCCCCAGATCGCGCCCATCAGCGCCGCGAGCTGCGCGAAGATCGCCGCGATCAACGCGCCGGCCTCGCTCTTCGTCAGCGGCAATCCGTACACGCGGCCGAGATGCATCACGAGCGCCGCGTCGAGCGCGCCCGCCGCGAGCAGATCGGCGACCGGAATCGGATTCAGCGCGACGGCGACGGCCTTCGCGATGCAGTACTGGCGAATGACCTTGTCGGCGAGCTCGCGCCGCGCGTCTGCGATGCGCTCGGCGACTTGGCCCGAGACGCGACCCGCGAACAGCGCGGCGTTCAATGCGGCGAGCGTCTTGCCTTCGCGCTCGATGATGAGCGAGAGCCGGTCGCGCAGCGCCGCGATGTCGGGATGGCGCTCGACGAGCTCGGCATGCTCGGCGCCACCGGCGTCGACGCGGATTCGCTTCTCCGGCGCGGGATGGGCGCTGACCGCGACGACGTCGGCCTCGCGCACGAGCCCGCGCGCATGCTCGCGCAGGCGTTCGAGCAATCGCTCGCGCTCATCCTCGCCGTAGCGATCGGCCTTGTTGAGGACGAGCAGCAGCGGACGCTCCGTGCGCGCGAGCAGGCGCAACGCATCGAGCTCGCGCTGTGTCATGTCGCCGTCGACGACGTAGACGACGAGATCGCTGACGCCGGCGACCTCGAACGCGAGCTTCTCGCGTGCCTCGCCGTCGAGTTCGTCGATGCCGGGCGTGTCGATCAGATGCACGCCGCTGCTGGAGACTTCGCGCCATGCGCGCTGCGCGGCGTCCTTCGTCGTGCCGTGCAGCACGCCGACCGTGAACACGTCCTCGCCGAGCAGCGCGTTCGCGAGAGCGGACTTGCCGACGCTGACGCGCCCGAACACCGCGATGTGCAGCTCGCCGCGCTCGAGTTTCGCGAGCATCGATTCGAGCCGCGCGAAATCCGCGGCGAGGCTCGTGCGGATCGACGGCGGAATGTGCTCGTCGTCTAGCAGCGAGCGCAGGCTCTCGGCTGCCTGCAAGCTGTGCGCGTCGCCCCCCGCGGCTGCGCGATCCGGCGGCGACGACGCGCTGCCGCCGAGCCTGTCGCGCAGGCGACGCCACCATTCGATTCCGGTTTCCGCGATCCGCATGCCGGCATTCTAGGCGCGACCGTGCGCAAGAAGTCGCTCGAGCGACTCCCGAGCTCGGGCGAGACTACTTGCCGGTCAGCACGAGATGACCGTGCACCGGCACGTCGGGACCGACGTCGGCCCAGTCGCTGCCATTGCCGAGGCCGAAGTCCGCACGCTTCAGCGTCGTGTCGACGTCGAGCGTCGCGGCGTTGCCGCTCTCGGCGAACTTGACCTTCAGCGTGACCGGCTTCGTCGCGTTGCGGATCGTCAGCGAACCCTTCGCCTCGACGCTTCCGTCAGCGGCTTTCGCGAACGATTCGGTGACGAAATGCGCTTTCGGCGTCTTCGCGGTATCGAAGAAGTCAGCCGTCGCGAGCGTCTCGTCGCGCTCGCCGCTGCCGGTGTCGACCGAAGCGAGATCGACCGTGACGTCGAATTTCGATTTCGAAAGATCGACGGCGTCGTACGTGATCGTCGCAGCGAACTTGCGGAAGTTTCCGTCGAAAGATTCGCTCTGGTAGGTGCCCTTGAACGTCAGCGTGCTTTTCGCGGCGTCGACCTGCCAGTCGCGCGCGAATGCGGTGAGTGGGAGCATCAGCAAGATCGGAATCAGGAAACGAAACATGGTCGAACTCCGTGCAAATGCAATCTTTCCCTTCTCCCGCTTTGCGGGAGAAGGTGCCGAAGGCGGATGAGGGCGCTCTTGTGAAGGTGTCTCAAGATTGCCCTCACCCCAACCCTCTCCCGTAAGCGGGAGAGGGGGAACGACTTTAGTCGCCGGGCATGGAGAAAATTCTCCAACGATTCCAAGTCAAGGATTCGCATCCGTCACCGTCGCGTGTCCCGGCAGCATCCTTCGAAGGATATCGTCGCGCACGCCGAAATGATGATACAGCGCCGTCGCCGCATGGCCGGCTGCGGCCGCGGCCAGCAGCCAGAACAGCCAGAAGTGCGCGGCTTCGGCGAATTCCTTGATCGCGGGATCACGGCCGCCGGTCAAGCTCGGTACCGGAAAGAGGCCGAACCAGTAGAACGGACGCAGCGCCGTCGCCGAATCGAACAGCCAGCCCGAGAGCGGTACCGCGAAGATCAGCGCATACAGCAACGCGTGGCCGGCGCGCGCGCCGACGACCTGCCAACGCGGCATCGTCGCCGGATAACCAGGATGCGCATCGAACGCGCGCCAGGCGAGCCGCAGCAGCGCGAACGTGAAGATCGCGAGGCCGAGCGATTTGTGGAACGTGTAGACCGGAATCACGTTCGGCTTCTTCGGAAGCTCGACCATGACGAGCCCGATCGTCGCCTGCACGAGGATCGCGAGCACGGTCGCCCAGTGGAAGAACTTCGCGACGCCGCCCCAG
>DASZWL010000158.1:0-12150 GCA_035546695.1 Rhodanobacteraceae bacterium
GCCGGCCTGGTCCGGCCGCGCGCCGATTACCTCGTGCGCGTCGTCGGTTTCAGCATGCGCGATGCCGGCATCCTCGACGGCGATCTCATCGCCGTGCATCGCACCGAAAGCGCCGATCACGGCCGCATCGTCGTCGCGCGCATCGACGATGAGGTCACGGTCAAGACGCTCGACCGGCGCAAAGGACGCGTCCGCCTCCTGCCTGCGAATCCGGATTTCCCGCCGATCGAAGTCGATCCTGCACGCCACGCGTTCGCGATCGAAGGCCTTTACGTCGGTCTGATCCGCACCGATTCCACCACCCCACGACAAGGATGAGTCGTCATGTTCACGCAAACCTCGCAGGAAGTTTCGACGTACGTTTCCGAATCGGCTGAATTCGCTCAGGCGGGTGCGGGGAAGCCGAAAGCCGGGATTCGGGATACGGGATTCGGGATGCCACACGTCACGTCGCGTGACGCCGGCAAATTCCTCCTGAATCCGGAATCCCGAATCCCGGCTCCTCCGACCCGCGACGAAGCCGCACTCGCCAAGCTCCTGCGCCATCCCGACATCTGGCGCCGCGGCGGAGCCGCACGTCCGAAGATCGACGCCGAGCCGACCGGCCATGCCGATCTCGACGCGCGCCTTCCGGGCGGCGGCTGGCCGCGCGGCGCGCTCAGCGAGATCCTGATCGAGCACGACGGCATCGGCGAATGCAGTCTCGTCCTGCCAGCGCTCGCATCGCTGACGGAGGCCGGCCACCGCGTCGTCTTCGTCGCACCGCCGTACATCCCGTATCCACCCGCGCTCGTCGCGGCCGGCATCGACCTTGCGAAGATCGTGCACATCGACGCCGCCGACGCCGACACGCACTGGACCGCCGAGCAATGCCTTCGCGCCGGCTGCTGCGGCGCCGTGCTGAGCTGGATGCCGCGCGCAGATTACCGTCAGCTGCGCCGCCTGCAGCTCGCCGCCGAGACGGGCGGCGCGATCGGCTTCGTGTTCCGTCCGCTCGCAGCCGCGCGCGAGACGAGCCCGGCCGCGCTGCGCGTGCGAGTTTTGGTTTCGGAGAGCGGACCGCGCGTCGAGATCCTCAAATGCCGCGGCTTGCAGCGCAACGAAACGAGAGATGCGGAACGGCGCTCGGCCTGACCGCCATGAAAGTCAGGGATCTCATTGCCTTGCTGGAATCCCACGGATGGTTCCAGGTGCGCCAGAAAGGCAGCCATCGACAGTTTCAGCACGCTTCACACAAGGGCACGGTCACTTTCTCCGGTCATCCGGGGATCGATGTACCTGCCGGGACCTTGCACAGCGTCTTGAAACAGGCCGGTCTCCGGTAGGAGTATTCACCCATGCGTTACATGGTCGTCATCGAGGAAGGCCCCGACAGCTTCGGCGCCTATGTTCCAGACCTGCCCGGCTGCATTGCCGCAGCGGATTCGCGCGAGGAAGTCCTGCGCCTGATTCGCGAAGCCATCGAGTTCCACCTCGAAGGCCTCCGGGACGAAGGCGCCTCGCTACCGCAACCGCACTCGTACAGCGAATTCGTCGAAGTGCGCGCCTGACCGCGTTGCGGTCTCCACCGGATTTCCATTTCTCGGAGCGGCAATGCTCTGGGCCTGCCTTCGCTTCCCTCGACTTTCTCTCGAAGCCGTCTGCGACGATGAGACCTCGCAAGCGCCGCTGGCCGTCATCGACGGACCGCAGCAACGTCGTCACGTCGTGCTCGCGAATGAGCACGCACACGCATTCGGCGTCCGCAGCGGTCAGACAGTCGCTGCGGCGCAGACGCTCTGTCCCACGCTGTCCACAAAATCCCGTGATCCGGGCGCCGAACGTCAGGCGATCGACACGATTGCCGCATGGGCTTACCGTTTCAGCGCCGACGTCGGCATAGCGGGCACAGACGCCATCGTGCTCGAAATCGGCTCGAGCCTGACGCTGTTCGGCGGACTCGCATCCCTGCTGCGGCGTCTGCGCCACGAGATCGCCGCATTCGGTTTCGAATACTCGCTCGCTGCTGCCGCGACAGCGACGGCCGCGCACGTGCTCGCGGCGCAGGCCGACGGCATCGTCATTCCGCACGCAGGCCCGCTCATCCAGGCGCTCGGCGCGGTGCCGCTCGCGACGAGCGGGCTCGATGCCGACGCGATCGCGATGCTGCGCGGCATGGGCTTTCGCAACCTGCGCGACCTGTTCCGGCTTCCGCGCGCCGAGCTCGCAAGGCGCATCGGACCCGATGCGCTCTACCATCTCGATCGCATGCGCGGCATCGCGGCCGAAACGCTTCAGCGCTACCGGCCCGCGGACCGCTTCGAGCGCAAGCTCGAATTCGCATCCGGCATCGAATCGCTGGGCGCGCTCGGTTTCGCGTTGCAGCGGCTCGTGCGCGAGCTCGCGACGTTCCTCGTCGCGCGCGACGGCGGCGTCGAGCGCTTCACGCTCGTGCTCGGCCACGAGCGTGGCGCGTCGACGCGCATCGAGATCGGCCTGCTCGCGCCTCAGCGCGACGCCGCAGCGCTGTTCGAGCTCGCGCGCGCGCGTCTCGAACGCATCGAGCTCGTCGCGCCCGCGCATGCGTTGACGCTCGTCGCGGACGATCTGCCGCGGCTTTGTCCGCTGCATGTCGATCTCTTCGAAACGCGGCGCCGCGAAACGCTCGACTGGCCCGCGCTCGTCGAGCGTTTGCGCGCGCGGCTCGGCGACGAAGCGTTGCGAGAACTGCATTGCGCCGCCGATCATCGCCCGGAACGCGCATGGCGACTTGCACCATTGAATGAATCTTCATTTCGCATCGCCGGCTGTTCGCTTCCGGCGCGGGGACTTCTCAACGAAAACCGGGCCCGAGCCGACAGAGGCAATCCGATCAGCGACAAAGCCGGATCTCGCAAACAGATTCGTCCCTTCTGGCTTTTCAAGCGTCCAATCAGGCTGCGTATCGAGCCGAGGCGCCTCCTGGCAGGTCCCGAGCGCATCGAAAGCGGCTGGTGGGACGATGACGACCACGAACGCGACTACTACGTGATCGAAACCCATCTCGGCCAGCGCGGCTGGGCGTTCGTGCCCGCGGGCTCCTCGTCGGATTGGATGCTGCACGGCTGGTTCGCATGATCGCGCCGCCCCCCGGTTCGGGAAAGAAACGCCGCTTGCGCGCGCCGATCGAATCCGATCTGCCCGGCAGAGGCGACGACGATCCGCGCAGCATCTTCGAACAGGAACGTCGACGGCATCACAAGCATCTCGGCGATGTCGAATACGGAAAATCCGTTCATCGAAATCGCGCTCACGATGACATTGAAGCAAAGACGTCTCGCGCGAACGCGCCGGCAGCCGAGGATGCGATGGAAGCCCGCCTTCCGGATCCCGTTTATGCCGAGCTCCATTGCCTGTCGAACTTCTCGTTCCAGCGCGGCGCCTCGCGCGCTTCGGAGCTCTTCGAGCAGGCGAAAAAGCTCGGCTATTCGGCGCTGGCGATCACCGACGAATGCTCGCTCGCCGGCATCGTCCGAGCTTGGGAAGCCTCGAAGGACACTGGCCTCAGGCTCATCGTCGGCACCGAGGTGCGGCTTGCGGACGGCCCGAAGCTCGTTCTGCTGGCGATGACGCGCGATGGCTATTCCGATCTTTGCCGTCTCATCACCACAGGCCGGCGCTGCAGCGAGAAAGGCGAATACCGCCTGCAGCGCGCGGACGCCGAACGTCTCGGCGCCGGCGTCGCCGTCCTCTGGGTACCGGAAAACTCGGCCGGCGTTCCAATCCGGAAAAGGCGAACGAAACAGCGCGCCGAGAAGAATCTCCGGGATGCGTCGAGCCCCGACGAACACGCCGCCTGGATCGCACGCCATTTCGCGGATCGCGCATGGATCGCGGTCGAGCTGCATCGCGGCGCGGACGACGCGGCGAAGCTCGCGAACCTTCGCGACCTCGGTCGCCGTCATAATCTTGCGCTGGTCGCGGCGGGCGACGTGCACATGCATGTGCGCGAGCGGCGCGCGCTGCAGGACGTGATGACCGCGATTCGCCTCGGCACGACGATCGCCGAGGCGGGCCACGCGCTTTTTCCGAACGGCGAAAGGCATCTTCGCCCGCTCACGGACATCCGGTCGGTCTATCCCGCGAACCTCATCGCCGAGACGCTCCGCGTCTTCGCACGCTGCGAATTCTCCATCAGCCCCGATCTCGGTTATCAATACCCGCACGAAATCGTGCCGGAAGGCATGAGCCCGATCGCTTATCTTCGCAAGCTCACCTGCGAGGGCGCGGCACGAAGTTTCCCTCAAGGAATCTCCGATTCGTTGAGGAATACGCTCGAGAAGGAGCTCGCGCTCATCGAGCACAAGCAATTCGAAGCGTTTTTCCTGACCGTCTACGACATCGTGCGATGGGCACGCCAGCAGAAGATCCTCTGCCAGGGACGCGGCTCGTCGGCGAATTCGGCGGTCTGCTACTGCCTCGGCATCACCGCGGTGAATCCGGAGGAGGGCCACCTGCTCTTCGAGCGCTTCCTTTCGGTAGAGCGGGAAGAGCCGCCGGACATCGACGTCGATTTCGAGCACGAGCGTCGCGAGGAAGTCATCCAGCACGTATTCCGGAAATACGGCCGCGAGCGCGCCGCTCTCGCGGCGACCGTGATCAGCTATCGCAGCCGCAGCGCCATTCGCGACGTCGGCAAAGCACTCGGCCTTCCGGACGATCAGCTCGATGTCCTCGCCGGCATGTACTCGCGCATCCGCAGCGGAAAATCGTGCGACGAATGCCTTCGCGAGCGCGGCTTCGATCCAACGAGCCCGATATTCGACAAGCTGTTCAAGCTCGCCGGAGAGCTGATCGGTTTTCCGCGCCACCTCTCGCAACACGTCGGCGGTTTCGTCATCTCCGAGCATCCGCTGCACACGCTCGTGCCGATCGAGAACGCGGCGATGCCCGAGCGCACGATCATCCAGTGGGACAAGGACGATCTCGAATCGATGCGTTTGCTCAAGGTCGATTGCCTCGCACTCGGCATGCTGACCTGCCTTCGCAAATGCTTCGGGCTCTTGCACGAACACAAAAACCTGACGCTCGGCCTGCCGGACGTTCCTCGCGACGACGAGGAGACTTACAAGATGATCCAGGCCGCCGACACCGTCGGCGTGTTCCAGATCGAATCGCGCGCGCAGATGTCGATGCTGCCGCGCCTCAAGCCCGCGACGTTCTACGATCTCGTCATCGAAGTCGCGATCGTCAGGCCCGGGCCGATCCAGGGCGGCATGGTGCATCCCTATCTCAAGCGCAGGAACGATCCGGACGGCGTCGTCTACGAATCGAAAGCCATCGAGGGCGTGCTGGGACGCACGCTCGGCGTGCCGATCTTCCAGGAGCAGGTCATGGAGCTGCTCCGCGTCGCGGCCGATTTCACGTCTGGCGAGGCCGACCAGTTGCGCCGTTCGATGGCCGCATGGCGCCGCAAAGGTGGCCTCGAGCATTTCGAGCAGCGCATCTTCGCAGGCATGAAAAAGAACGGCTATTCGGACGAATTCGCGGCGCGCATTTTCCGGCAGATTCAGGGCTTCGGCGAATACGGATTTCCCGAATCGCACTCCTACAGTTTTGCACTGCTCGCCTACGTCTCGTCGTGGCTCAAGAAGCATCACCCGGAATCGTTCACTTGCGCGCTGCTCAATTCGCAGCCGATGGGCTTCTACCAGGCTTCGCAGCTGATCCAGGACGCGCAACGGCATAGCGTGCGTGTTCTTCCGGCCGACGTGACGTCGAGCCTCTGGCATTGCACGCTGGAACCCGGATCCGATCCTGAAAGGCCCGCGTTGCGTCTCGGCCTTCGAGAGATCCGCGGGCTATCCGAGGAATTCGCGCAACGTCTCGTCGCCGCGCGCAATGAAATGCCGTTCGCCGACGTCGCCGACATGACGCGTCGTGCACGCGCCAGCGCATCGGAGCGCGCGCGGCTCGCCGACGCCGGCGCGCTTCGGAGTCTCAGCGGACATCGGTATCGCGCGCGTTGGGACAGCGCCGGCGCCGAGGTGCCGCTGCCGGTGCTTGCGCGCGCTCCGGTTCGCGAAAGTTCTGTCGATCTTCGCGAGCCATCGCTGCGCGAGAACGTCATGACCGACTACGCGACGCAAGGCTTTTCGCTCGACCACCACCCGCTCTCGCTCGTCCGCGAGCAGCTTTCGAGACGTCGCGTCTCGCCGGCCATCACCGCCACCGACGCGTCGCGCAACGGCCGCCGCATGCGTTGCGCGGGGCTCGTCACCGTGCGCCAGCACCCGGGCACGGCAAAAGGCGTCACGTTCGTCACGCTCGAGGACGAGACGGGGCACGTCAACGTCGTCATCTGGCGCGCGCTCGCCCAGAAACAGCATCGCGTGCTGCTCGAATCGACCGTGATGGGCGTCGACGGCGTTCTGCAGGTCAGCGAAGGCGTGCATCATCTCATCGCCGATCGGCTGCACGATTACAGCGAGCTGTTGTCCGAGCTTTCGTTCGCGTCGCGAGACTTTCATTGAGGCACGCCGCGGCGGGCGCTCACGCAAATCCCAGCCGTTGCCTGATCGGCTCAACATATCGCATCAGCCGCGCGCGCAGACCATGCCGCCACACGATCACGTGGACCATCGACTTCTGCGTCGTCGAAAGCTGCAACTTGTAATGCGAGCGGCCGCCGAGGAAATCGAAGACCCCGACACCTCGATCGCACAGGTACTGCATCAGCATCAGGTTGGCGAACACGCCCGGGCTGTGAACTCCCGGTACAGATTCCCGCCGCAACCCCGCCTGATAGGAATGGTATTCGCCGTGTTTGACGAAACCATACAGCATCGCGAGCGGCCCGTCGGACGCATAGACGCCTGCAAGCAAAGCCTGCCCGCCGGATCCCCACAGGCGTATGAGACGCCGATGGAATTCCACGAAGCGCTCCGCCGAGAAACAGCCGGGCTTGCCGCGCTCTTCCCAGTGCTGCTGATGCAGCATGCGCAGATCCTCGAACATCGACTCGCGCGTGGAATCATCCGCGACTCTGAATGCGACGTTGCCGCTGTCCGCTTCTCGCAGGCAGCGACGCATGCGGTAGCGCGTCTTCGATGAGAGACGCTGCAGATACGCCTCGAATCCGCCTTCAAGATCCGCGATCGGGCAGACGCTGGAATCGACGACCGTCACCTCGCCAGGCAGTGTCGTTTTCCCAAGCTCGCGCAGCGGCGAGGATGCCGGAAGGAGGCGCAGCACAATGCGATCCCAGGCAAGCCCGCTCAGCGCATCTGCGACGGCTGTCACACACTGCGCACGATCCTCCGGGCGGCACAGCATGTCGAGGTACTCGGCGCTGGTCTCCTCGATCTCCGCTTCGCCGCTCGACAGCAGATAAAGGCTGCGCGCACCCGGCATGCCGATCATGCGACGAAGGTACAGCGGCAGCACGCCGATCAGCTCGCCGTCGCGGCGCACGCACAGAATGCGCAGACTCTCGCCATTCGCGGCGTACGTCGAACCATAGACGTCCCACCACGTCCGCATCCACGTGCTCGTCATCGGCACGGCCGCATGGCTGCAGCGTTCAAACAGCGAGTCCCACTCGGGCGCGACGGCGTCCCAGCGCGTGATGTCGCTTACGATCTCCGTTTCGTGATCGCTCGATGTCCGTTTCATTGTGGCCTGCGCTCGCGATGCGGCCTCGTGTACGTGTCCGGCCACGCACAACCGCGATGCGCCATCCCAGCAGTGAACGCTCGCGGAAACGAAACGTGCATCAGGCAAACCACTCCGGAAGCTGCGCGATCGCGCGGAACCAGTGCGAATCGACGTAAGGCTCGATCGCTACACGCGGAATGTCGTAGGGGTCCCAACGCGCCGGACGGCTATAACCGCCGTAGTATGTAAAAGCGAAATCGACTCCCATCGCAGCAAGACAGTCGCGCGTGTCCTGATTGAAGCAGGTGCGCGCTCCGACCGGATAACTGAAGCTACGCACCGGTTTTCCGATCTCGGATTTGATCCGCTCGATGCAGATACCGATCTCGCGTTGCTGCGACGCCTTGTCCATGCGCGCAAGCACGGGATGCGTGACGGTATGGCCGCCGATACTCATGCCCGCTGCGCTCATCTCGCGCAACATGTCCCAGTTCATCCAGAACGTCTCGCCGCCGCCCCGCGGATGGCGGCCTGCGCCGGTCGCCGAAGCGATCGCTTCGAGATAATCCGTCGTTCGCTCCTGAGGCAACGCCTTGTACGCGGACAGCAGCTTCGTGAGCGCGCGCGCGCGATGACCGGGCGCGCAATCGAGAATGTCCTGCACGTAAGGCCGCAGATCGAGCGAAGCGGCCGGACTCCGGTGCAGCATCCAAGAGATTTCGTCCCACCAAGGCACGGTCGGCGCATCGATGTAGCCGGTCGCGACGAAGAACACGGCCGGAGCCTTTTCGGCGCGCAGGATCGGGAACGCGACAGTATGATTGTCGCGATATCCGTCATCGAACGTGATCATCGCGAAGCGGCCGCTCGCTTGCGCGGCGACGTCGTCGAGCTGCTCCGGAACGACGAGATCGAAATGCTGCTTGAGGAAGCGTACCTGCGCTTCGAACGCGTCGGGACGCGCGCTCCACAGTCCCGGATCGTAGGGCGAATCGTGATCGTCGCCTATGCGATGATAATTGAAGACGATGAGACGATCGCGGCCCGGCATCGCCTCCATCGCGCGCAACGCGCCGCTTCGATCCAGAATGGCCGCCAGGATCTGCTTCTTCATGACCCTCGCGCCTGCCTGGTGATCTTCTGCGACACATCGCCGAACAGGTCGGCTGCGGACGGATCGTGGAAGCGCATCCGGCGAAAGAGGCGAAGCCGCCTGAATAATACCATGCATCGCGACGACGCGACCCGCGAGAATCCGACTGTCTCCAGCGTGCGGATCGATGCATCGTTATTCATGCTTGCTCCGGCGACGATGTCGCGCAAACCTTCGTGCGCAAGCTCCGCCTGCACGTTGAGCAGCAGCATCGTAGCCATCGATCGATTTCGATGACGTTCGAGCGTGAACACGTTGTAGATCACGGCCCGCTCCGGTGCCTTCGGAATCCAGTTGCCGATCTCCGAACGGCCGCCGGTCGTGACCCAACAGAACGCCGCGATCTCGTTGCCGACCCGCAATGCGAAGAAGCGATGACCTTCGTCGAAGCGGCGAGCCACGTCGTCAGCTGCTTCGCCCACGCGCTGCATCGTCGCGAGCGCCAGCTCGCAACCGCTCTCGTCGCCGGCGCGAACATGCAGGAGTTGCTGTCCGGTGAGCTTCGGCGGAGCGGCGCACGGACGCGTGCACCGCAGGATCGCAACCTCCTCCGGATGCACACAATGCCACTTCGCCAACTTCAGAAAACGCATCGGAAACCTCGTCGCCGGGAACGCGATGACGAAGCGATCGCAATGACGTAGTCGAGATCCGTCCGCGTGCCGTGCGGTGTTCGTTGCTTGCCCGCTCTCCTGCAGCGAACGCGCGTCCTCGGACACGCACGCGCCGCCGACGCGCAAAAACCCGAAGCCGCGAAGCGACCGCGCATCATCCGGAATTCCCTTCGCTTCGTCGCGCATCGCCCGCAATGAGCGCGGAAGCGGACACCAGCCCGCAGACCGTTCCGATGTCGGCATCCATCGCGCGGTCGCGAGCCATGAAAGCGACATGGCGGCGAAGGAGCGCATGCGCTGCACGCACATGCTCGCCGGCGTGGAAATTCCCGGTCGAAGCGAGCGCATCCGTCAGCGTGCGGACCTCGGCCTCGAACGCCGCGCGCGCCGGATGGCCCGCTTCGGGCGCATTCGTTATCTTGCCGGCAAGCGCGCGCCAGTCGCCGCGCCCGGCGAGGCGCCGCGCGGCGTTCAGCATGTCCTGCCGGTAATCGAGCGCCTGCGCCGCCGTGTAGAGCTCGAGCGCGAGCACGTGGCCTAGATCTTCGGTCATCTCCAGTACGTGCCGTGCCTCGTTCGCGCCCATCGAGACGTGATCCTCGGCGTTCGCGCTCGTAGGGATCGAATGCACCGACGCCGGATGCGCGCGGGTCGCGAGATCGTTGACGAGCGCCGCCGCCGTGTATTGCACGATCATGAAGCCGGAATCGGTCGCGTCCTCGTTTCCGATGAGGAACGCCGGGAGGCCGTCGCTCGTCGCGGGATCGACGAGCTTGTTGAGACGCCGCTCGGAGATCGACGCGAGCACCGGAATCGCGGCCTTCACGTAGCTCATCGCGAGCGCGAGCGGCATGCCGTGGAAGTGACCGGCCGAAATCACCTGATCCTCGATGACTTTCGCATCCGCGGCGTCCGGGAAGATCAGCGGATTGTCCGTGACCGCATTGAGCTCGATGTCGACGACGCGGCACGCCTGCGCGACCGCGTCGCGCACCGCGCCGTGCACCTGCGGAATGCAGCGCAGGCAGTAGGCGTCCTGCGGCTGATGTTTCTTGCCGCCCTTGAACGGCAAAAACCGCCGGTAGAATGCCTCGCGCCCATGACGCTGCGATGGCGGCACGTAATCCCAGGCGATGTCAAATCGCTGCGCCTGATCCTCGGGCTCGCGCCACGAATCGGCGAGCCACGTGCGGAACCGCGGCACGAGGTGATACGGAATGTCGATCAACGTCGAGCCATCGAGCAGACGACGCAGGTTCGCCGCCGTCTCGACCTGACCCGGATGCGGCCGCAACGCGTGGACTTCCTCGCGGAACGCGCTGCTGCGTCCGGCGAACGCGTCGAGCGTCATCGCGGCCGCAAGATCGGCCGTCTCGATCAGCGACTCGAGCGCATCGAGCGCGAGCACCGCGCAGGCGAGCATCTGCGCCGTGCCGTTGTTGAGCGCGAGGCCTTCCTTGAAGGAAAGCCGCACCGGCTCGAGACCCGCGCGACGCAGCGCCTCCGCGCCGCTCATGCGCTCACTGCGGAAGAACGCTTCGCCGCCACCGAGCAGCACGATCGCGAGATGCGAGAGTGGAGCGAGATCGCCGCTGGCGCCGACCGAGCCCTTTTCCGGAACGACCGGAACGATTTCGCGGTTCAGAAGCTCGACGAGCGCTTTCAGCGTCGCCTCGCGGATGCCCGAATGACCGCGCATCAGTGTGTTGATGCGGATCGCGAGCATCGCGCGCACGACTTCGGGCGCGAAAGGTTTTCCGACGGAAACCGCGTGCGTGATGATGAGGTTGTGCTGCAGCTCTTCGAGCAGCGTTCCGTCGCGCTGCTCGGGATTGCCTCCTGGAAGCTCGTCGCGCGCGCGATGCGCGCCGAGGAGCTTGTCCGCATTGCTGCCGAATCCGGTGGTGACGCCGTAGATCGGTTCGCCGCATTCGACCTTTTCGGCGAGGAAATCCGCGGCGCGGCGCACGCGTACGAGTTGCGCCTCGTCCAGCGCGACTTTCGCTCCCGCGCGCGCGATCGCGACAACCTGATCGCGCGTCAGGCTGTTGCCGTCGAGTAGGATCGTCTGCGTCGTCATCGCGCGTCGTCCGAAAGCATGCGATCGCGTAGCGAATTCGCGACTTCGCCACGCGCTATCTCGAACTGATCCTCGCGACGAAGATCCTTGACGGTCACCGTGCCTTTCGCAATCTCGTCGGAGCCTTGCATCAGGACAAAACGGATGCCCGCGCGATCGGCATAGCGGAACTGCCGCGCGAGCTTGCCGGGCTCGATGACGGCCTCGGTATTGATGCCCGCCTCGCGCAGATCCGTCGCGAGCGCGAGATAGCGCGGCAGCTCGGCCTCGTCCATCTGAGCGACCAGCGCCTGCACAGTGCTGCGGCCGTTCGCGAAAAGGCCGGCCTCGCGCAATTGCCAATAGAGCCGAGTCGCGCCGATCGAGATGCCGACGCCCGGCAGCTTCGACTTCGTGTAATGGCTCGCGAGATTCTCGTAGCGCCCGCCCGAGCAGATCGAGCCGATCGACGGATGATCGTCGAGCGTCGTCTCGTAGACCGTGCCCGTGTAGTAGTCGAGCCCGCGCGCGATCGAGAGGTTCAACGCAAAATGCGTCTCGGGAACGCCGAACGCCTTCACGAGCGTCAGCACCTCGGCGAGTTCCGCCCTGCCCTCGTCGAGCGCGGCGTTGCCGCCGCCGAGCGCGTCGAGCTTCGCTAGTGCGTCGGCGAGCGAAGTCGAACGTGTCTGCACGAATGCGAGCAGCCG
>DASZWL010000159.1:0-8942 GCA_035546695.1 Rhodanobacteraceae bacterium
ATTCGTGCAGGATCGGCTCGTATTCCTCCATCTCCGTCGGCTCGATCAGATCGAGATAGCCGTGCACGACGGTTAGCGGCGTGCGCAGCTCGTGCGAAACGTTCGCGACGAAATCGCGGCGCACCTGCTCGAGCCGCATCAACTGGCTGACGTCGCGAGCGATGAGCAGGCGCCGATCGTCCGCATAGCGGATCAGCCTGAGATTGAGCCGCACATTCTCGTTGCCGGGCGAGGGCACGTCCGTTAGAGGATCGAGCCCACCGGAGCGAAGCCATTCGACGATGCGCGGCGCGCGCAGCAGGTTCGTCACGTGCCCGCCGACGTCCTGCGGATAAGCGAGGCCGAGCAGCGTTCGCGCCGCCGCGTTGAACCACTGGATGCGATGCTCGCCGTCGAGCGCGACGACGGCATCCGGCAGTGCGGCAGCCGCGTCTCGGAACGCGCGCAGGAGTCCGACGAGCTGCCGCTTCTCGGCGAACGCGGCCTGGCGCCGCCGTGAGACGATCTCCTCGAGATCGGACCAGAGGCCCGACGCCGCTGCAGGGCTTCGCCGTCCGCTCTCGAGCCAGCGGCCGAAACGCACGAGCCGGTACGCGCCCCAGGCGAGACACGACACGGCGACGACGAGCAGGCACGCGGCGATCGCATGCAGCCACCAGCCGATCGCGAAGGCCACGACGAATGCGAAGCCGACGCTCCAGAGCAGCGTGCGCAGCGAACGGGAAAGTCGCGAAGTCATGGGCGCGACGCCGGCGCTTCGCGGGGCTCCGCCGCGCGCCGCGTGCGGCCGCGCGAGACGGCGAATGCGATGGCCTTCGGGTCGGCGGGATTCGTCACACGCTCGTCGAGAAGCGGTAGCCCGCGCCGCGCACGGTCTGCACGAGATCGTCCTTGCCGAGCGGCTCGAGCGTCTTGCGCAGCCGGCGGATGTGCACGTCGACCGTGCGCTCCTCGACGTAGACGCCGCCGCC
Organism: Rhodanobacteraceae bacterium; assembly: GCA_035546695.1. Taxonomy (GTDB): domain Bacteria; phylum Pseudomonadota; class Gammaproteobacteria; order Xanthomonadales; family Rhodanobacteraceae; genus Dokdonella_A. The sequence goes on from DASZWL010000159.1 coordinate 972, forward strand.
CCAGACATGATCGAGCAACTGGCTGCGCGTGTAGACGCGCTCGGGATGCGTCATGAAGAAATGCAGCAGACGATATTCGGTCGGCCCGATCTGCACCGGCTGCTCGCCGGCGAAGACGCGGTGCGCTGCGCTGTCGATACGGAGCCCGCCGAGCTCGACGATGCCTTCGGCGTCCTCGCCGTGCGTGCGTCGCATGACCGCGCGGATACGCGCGAGCAGCTCGCGCGTCGAAAAAGGTTTCACGACGTAGTCGTCGACGCCGGCATCGAGACCGCTGACGCGATCGGTCTCCTCGCCGCGCGCGGTCAGCATGATGATCGGCACTTCACGCGTGAGATCGTCCTTGCGCAGGCGGCGCGCGAGATCGAGGCCGCTCATGCCGGGCAACATCCAGTCGAGCAGGATGAGATCGGGCACGCGCTCGCCGATCGCTGCCTGCGCCGCGCGGGCGTCCATCGCATGCATTGCTTCCATGCCGGCCTTGCGCAGCGCGAACGCGACCATGTCGCGGATCGCGGTTTCGTCTTCGACGATGAGGATGTGTTTTTGCACGCGGACACCGCATGGCGCCGGAATGGCGCCTTTGTGACGCCGTCATTTCAGCCGAGTTCTGTTACGGCCTGATGACACGGAATGCGAACTCGCTGCGCAATGGCCGAAAACGCGGACGAAATGGCGCCCCACATGTTACAGGACGATGGCGGGTCCGGACCGCTTGGCGACGGGCCGGCCTCAGCGCCGGCAGCAGGTGAAGCTCAGCGAACCCGGCGAATCGGGCTCCGGCGTGCTGCGCTTGCGGAGCGCGAGAACCTCGGGCGTCAGCTCGGTGATGCGCGCGTCGACGCGTGAGCGCTGGTAGAACGTCAGGTCCGGCTGCTTCGAGAGCGTCTTCAGCTGGTTCAGGGCGTCCTCCGCGTGGCCGTTGAGGTAGGCGGCTTCCGCGTAAGCCTCGGCCGCGCGGACCTTGTCGCCGCCGAGCTGGCAGGCGCGGGCATAGCTCTTCTGGAGATCCGGATCGCCCGCGTAGCGCTCGACGAGCGGGCGCAATAATTCCTGCGCGCGTCGCGCGCTCGCGGCGTCGGCGCGAGCGATCAGTGCATCGGCGAAGCTCAGCGAGATCGCGCGGCTGCCGGGGAAGTCGGTGCCGAGCTGCTCGTAGACGGCGAGCGATTCCTGCTTGTTTCCGGACTGATCGAGCGCGTCGGCGAGCCCAAGACGATAGACGGCGAGGTTCGGCTCCTCCGCGGCGAGCTTGCGCAGGATTTCGACGGCCTGGCTCGCGGCGCCGGATCGCGTCAGCGCGAGCGCATAGCCGTAACGGTTTGCCGGCGTGTCGAACGCGGGATCGCGTTGCAGGTTGTCGGCGTAATACGCGCGCACTTTCGAGGGCGTGTCCGACGCGAACACGCGCGCCCGCTCGCGCATCAGCTCGAAATAGGTTTCCTGCGCGGGCGTGTGGACGCCGCAGGCCGTCACCGAGACGCGCGGCAGCGTGCCGGGACTGCTGCTCTTCGCATCGACCGACACGGTCGCCGACTCGCTCGACACGATCGCGCCGGCGTCCTCGTCCGACGACGTGCGGATCTCGGTCGTCCGCGGGTTCGGCAGCGCGAGATTGAGCGCACCGCTGCCGGCCGTTCGCGTCGAAGCCGCGGCGGCTGCCGGCACGCGCGAGCAGGTGAGGTTCTGCGCGCGAGCCTTCGCGTCGGCGATGCGATGCGTGTCGACCGGATGATCGAGCAGGAACTCCGGCACGTCGACGCCGTTGACGCGCATGATGCGCTGCAAGGTCGCGAACGTGTCGGCCATCGCGAGCGGATCGTAGCCGGCGCGCGCCATCGTCTGGATGCCGACGCGATCGGCCTCGGCCTCGTCGTGGCGCGTGAAGTTGATCTGGCGCTGCTGCATCAGCTGCGTGCCGGTCATGATCGCGGCCGTGCCGGTGTCGTCGTGCGTGTGCGAGCTCGCGATCAGGATGCCGAGCATCGCGAGCATCGTCGGCAGCGACATCTTCTTCATGTCCTCGAACGCGCGCAGGAGATGCTGCTGCGTGATGTGCGAGATCTCGTGCGCGAGCACGGCCGCGAGCTCGTCCTCGCGCGACATGTTGATGATGAGGCCGGCGTTCGCCGCGATGTAGCCGCCGGGCACCGCGAACGCGTTGATGTCGTTGTCGCGGACGATGAAGAACGTGAACGGAAGGTCGGGCCGGTCGCTGTTGGCGACGAGCTTGTAGCCGAGCGCGTTGATGTACTCGTCGAGCAGCGCGTCGTCGAGCACGTAGCCGTACGAGCGAAGCTCGTGCAGCACCTGCGCGCCGTAGTCTCGCTGATCCTGCGGCGACATGACCGCGCCGGCGGAGCTGCCGATGTCGGGCAGCTTCACGTCGGGATCGCGCGCGCCGGCGAGACTGGCGATACAGGCGGCGGCGAGAAGCGGAAGAAAGCGAACGGGATTCATCGGAAAACGGCGGAATCGAACGCAATCACGATAACGCGGCATGGCGGCGCCCGCCAGCCGTGCAAGTACCCCGATCGCCGGAAGCAGCGCGCACTCAGCGGGCGTTCATTCGGCGGGCCGCCCTTGCGTTCGCCGCACGCGCACCGCACTCTTGCCGGCGTCCACCGGACGGGCGTCGATGACCGAGTTCGAGATCTATACCACCGCGATCTGTCCGTATTGCGTCGCGGCCAAGAACTTCCTGAAGCACCGCGGCTGCGGCTATCGCGAGATCCGCATCGACCGGGAACCCGGCAAGCTCGAGGAGATGCTGACGCGAAGCGCCGGACGGCGCAGCGTGCCGCAGATTTTCGTCAACGGCGCGTACGTCGGCGGATACGACGATCTCGTCGCGGCCGAGCGGAGCGGCCGTTTGCAGGCGCTGATCGACGCGGCCGGTCCGTGAACCGCATTCCGAGGAGGCTCCCGTGAGCCGCATCGAAGATTTCACGAAGTTCCGCAAGCGCATGAACGAGCGCATCCTCGGCCACGACAATCAGGTCGTGCGCCGGTTCTTCGCGCTCGACACGCAGACCTATCAGGCAGGCGCGCTCGACGCGAAGACGAAGGAGATGCTCGGCCTCGTCGCCTCGCTGGTCCTGCGCTGCGACGACTGCATCGGCTATCACGTCGCGCAGTGCAAGGAAGCCGGCGTCAGCGAGGACGAGTTTTTCGAGGTGTTCAGCGTCGGGCTCGTCGTCGGCGGATCGATCGTGATTCCGCACCTTCGGCGCGCGGTCGACTTCCTCGACGAGCTCGGCAAGGACGAGGCCTGACGCGCGCTCAGCGCGGCACGCGCAGAAGCTGGATCGGCATGCCGCCGACGTCGTGTCCCGAAAGGCGGTCGTAGCCGACCTCGTCGAAATCGGCGACCGGCGTGCCGGCGACGCTGAGCGCGCAGGCATCCGCCTGCTGCGCGCCCGCGATGAGGCGGCAATCGAGCGTCGCATCGCCGGCCGTATCGACGAGGCGGAAGCTTTCGGTATCGCGATGCGTCGGCGAGCCGAGCTCGAACATGCGCGGCGCACCGCCGTCTTCCGGAATCAGCACCCAGCGACCGGCCCAGGCGGCTCCGGCGGGTCCGGCCGAGAACGCCGAGCGCGCGAGCACGAGCGAGCGCACCTCGACGCTGCCGTTGTCGTTCGTGCGCATGAGATACGCGCGGGCGCGCGAGGGCGAGAGGAATTCGAGCCCTAGGCGCGGAGCGGATCGCACATCGGGTTCGTTGCCGATCGGAGAGAACCACGAATCGCCGTTCTCGAGCTGGACCAGCGCGACTTCCGCGGTGCGGCCCGTGAGCGTCGCCGTGCCGAAATACCAGGTCGCGGCGCCCGCGTCGCCGAAGCCGAGCAGGCTGACGGCGAGCTGGTTGTCCTGCAGTTCGAGGGTCGCGCCCGTGCCGGTCCCGGCTGCATGGTCAGCGGTGGACTCGGTCCACCAGAAGCCGCTCTCGGGCGCGGCCGGCAGCGAGGATTTCGAGAGATCGAGCAGCGAGAACCCGATCAGTTCGGGGTTCGAGGCCGAACCCGAATACACGCGGACGCGGTAGACCTGCGGCGCAAGCCCGCGCAGTGCCGGCGAAGAGGCCGGATCGGCCGCGAGATGAAACGGAACCAACCGATCGGCGCGACAACCGGTCGCCGCCGCGCCGAGCTCGATGCTGAGGTCGGCGCCATCGACGGTGACGGCTTCGACGCGCGGCAGACAGCCGGCGGACGCCGTGCCGCCGATGCGGACTCGCGGGCCTTGCACGGCCGTCTGGCCGTCGAAATCGATGCGCAGGACGCGCGCCGCCGCCGTCGCGCGCGCAGGCAGCACCGACACCATCACGAGGACGGCGGCCAGCAGCAGCGCGATTCGGCGTATACAGCGCAACGGCATTTCCCGGATAATGCGCGCCCCGCGCGCTCCTTGTCGGAACGGCCGGCAACCCGGCCCGGTTCGGCGGCGAGACGTGACGCGCCGCCGCATGGCGCATTCTCGCCGATCCGCGCCGCAGCGCCAACTCGCCGCGGCGCCGGCAGGCCCCGGTACGGCGCGTCGCGGCGGCGGATTCGCCGAAAAAACCGCGCGCGGACACCGCGGGCCGCAATCCGATTTCGTTATCCGGAGCATCCAATCACATGAGCAGGACGATCGCGGTGATCCGCGGAGACGGCATCGGCCCCGAGATTGCCGATGCGACGCTGCGCGTGCTCGATGCGCTCGATCTCGGCCTTCGCTACGACTTCGTCGAGGCCGGCCTCGCCGCGCAGGAGAAGTTCGGCGAGCTGCTGCCGCAGGCGACGCTCGATGCGATCGCGCATCATCGCGTCGCCCTGAAAGGTCCGCTGACGACGCCGGTCGCAGGCGGATTCAGCTCGCTCAACGTCGAGCTTCGCAAGCGCTTCGATCTGTACGCGAACGTACGTCCGGCGCACTCGTTCCCGAACACGAAATCGCGCTTTCCGGACGGCGTCGATCTCGTCACGGTGCGCGAGAACACCGAGGGCGCCTACGTCGGCGAAGGGCAGCTTCTTTCCGAGGACGGCGAGACCGCGACGCTGACGCAGAAGATCACGCGGCGCGGCTCGGACCGCATCGTGCGCTACGCGTTCGATCTCGCACGGAGCACGGGCCGCAGGAAAGTCACGGTCGTGCACAAGGCGAACATCCTGAAGTCGACTTCGGGGTTGTTCCTCCGTGTCGCACGCGAGGTCGCGGCGCAGTATCCCGACATCGAGTGCAATGAAATGATCGTCGACAACTGCTGCATGCAGCTCGTCATGCGGCCCGAGCAGTTCGACGTGATCGTCACGACGAATCTCTTCGGCGACATCATTTCCGATCTCTGCGCCGGACTCGTCGGCGGGCTCGGTCTCGCACCCGGCGCGAACATCGGCACCGAGGCCGCGATCTTCGAAGCCGTGCACGGCTCGGCGCCGGACATCGCCGGCAAGGGCATCGCGAATCCGTGCGCGCTGATCCTCGGCGCGGCGCAGATGCTCGACCACATCGGCTGCGGCGCCGAAGCGTTGTGCGTTCGCGCCGCCGTGCGCGATGCGCTCGAGAAGCGCGACCGCACGACGCCCGATCTCGGCGGAACCGGCACGACCGCGACGTTCGCCGACGCACTCGTCGAGCGCGTAAGCCGGTAATTTTTTCTCTCGCCTCTCCGCTCGCGGGAGAGGCCGCGCCGACGGCGCGGGTGAGGGGCTTTTTGACGGAAGAATCGTCGCGCGGTTTTGCGCCGCTATCGCTTCACCGCCCGATGCTCCAGCACCCGCACGCGTCCGCGCCCCGGCCGATAACCGTTCGCGAGCGCGCGATGCACGTAATCGATCGCCGAACCGACCGCGTTCTCGATCTCATCGCCGAGCGCGAGCCGCGCCGCGATCGCCGACGACAGCGTGCAGCCGGTGCCGTGACCTTCGGCGCGGATGCGCGCGTGCCGGAATTCGCCCTGCAAGCCTTCCGAGGTCAGGAGTAAATCGGTCACACGCGATCCGCGAAGATGCCCGCCCTTCAGGAGCACCGCACGAGCGCCGAGCGCGATCAGGTCGGCCGCCGCGTGCGGAAGATCGCGTGCCGTACGGATCTTCCGTCCGAGCAGCGTCTCGGCTTCCGGAATATTCGGCGTCACGAGATCCGCCCGCGCGATGAGATGCCGGCGGATCGGCCCGGCGAGATCGCCGCGCGCGAGGCGGGCGCCGGTCGTCGCGACGAGCACCGGATCGAGCACGACCGGAATCGAAGGCCGGCGCGCAAGCGCGGCGGCGACGGTCCGCACGATCGCCGCCGTCGCGAGCATGCCGATCTTGACGGCCTGGATGTCGAAATCGGAAAAGACCGCATCGAGCTGCGCGCAGACCATGCCGGGTTTCAGCGGCTCGATCGCCGTCACGGCGCGCGTGTTCTGCGCGGTAACCGCCGTGATCGCGCACAACCCGTGCACGCCGTGGGCGGCGAACGTGCGAAGGTCGGCCTGGATGCCGGCGCCGCCGCCGGAATCGGAGCCGGCGATCGTCAGCGCGATCGGCGGGTTCGCTCGCCGCGTCATGCGGGACATGTGGCGTGCTCGCAACAGTTCGAGATGCGATGATGCGCCGCTTTCGGGAAGCACCGCAGGCATCGCATCATTTGCCAGCAGGATAAAGGCGTTAGCATCGAAAGTTGTGACAGGAATCGCTTGACCGCGTGTTGCATTTTCGCCAAAATCCGTCCGCAACAACACCACGAACGGGACCGCGGCACGGGGCAATGCAGCGGGCAACAGCAATGACAGGGAGATGGGTAGGAGCGCTAGCGGCAATGCCGGCGCTCCTCTTTTCTTTTTGGGGAACCGCGAGCGCCGACGGCGCCGAACACTCGGCGTTTGCCGGCAGCGAATCGGTGCTGACGCGCTGGCACGACTACGCGCTCGCGAGCATAACGCCGCAATTTTCGTGGGCCGCGCTACCGGCAACGAGCGCGCCGCCGCGCGTGCTCGATCACTACGGTGCGCGGCTCGACATGCCGCCGCTGTTCACGATGGCTGACCGGAGCACGACGCACGTCTCGCTCTCGGTCGCGCGCGGCGTCGTCGGCGATACGCCCAATAGCTTGCCGGACACGGCGCCTTCGCTGCTCGGCGTTCCGCAGAGCGGCGTCGAGCGCACGGTCGTGACGCCTTCGCTCGTGCAGCAGTGGGACGACGGCAGCACGGCGCGGCTTTCCGCCGTGCTCGCGTACCAGCGTTTCGCGAGCCTCGGTCTCGGCATGTCGCAGTTCATGGACGGCATCGTGCCGCCGACCTGGGCCGACACCGGCAACACGTCGTACGGTGCCGGTGCGCGCGTTGATGTCGGCGGGCCGATCAGCGAGCGCCTGCGTTGGGGAGCCGCGTACCAGTCGCGCGTCGGCATGGATGCGTTCCCGAATTATCGCGGTGTGTTCTCCGATCCCGGCGATTTCGACATTCCGGCGAACGCGAGCTTCGGCGTGAGCTATGCGCTGTCGCCGATGTTCGGTGTCGACGTCGGCGTGCAGCGCGTGATGTACAGCGCGATCACGCCGTTCACGAGCTCTGCGCTGCCGACGCGTTTCCTCGCGCTGCTCGGCGACGGCGCGAGCCCCGTGTTCGCGTGGCGCGATCTCACGGTCTACAGCCTCGGCTGGACATTGCACGACGATCGCGTCGGCAATCTCGAGCTCCGCTATACGACGAGGCAGCAGCCGCTGCCGACGTCGGAGCTGCTCGCGCATGCGCTCGAGCCCGTGACCGCGAACGACATGGTCTCGCTCGGCTGGTCGCGCGCGCTCGGCGACAACTCGCACATGAGCTTCGCGGCGAGCTATGCGTCCTCGCCGTATCTCCTGATGATGCCGACATATCGCTCGCACGATCCGTCGTCGGCGAGCCAGGTCGAGTTCGAAGCGCTCTATTCCGTCCGCTTCTGAGTCTTCGTTTTCGCTTGCGCCTCGTAGGAGCGGCGACAGCCGCGAGCTTTTACA
>DASZWL010000160.1:0-8066 GCA_035546695.1 Rhodanobacteraceae bacterium
TCCCGCGACGACGCCGGTCTCCGACCGCATGAGCAAGGCGCTCTCGAAGCGCGGTTTCCGTTTCATCGGCTCGACGATCTGCTACGCGTTCATGCAGGCGACCGGCATGGTCGACGATCATCTCGTCGGCTGCTTTCGCCATGGCACGGCCGCGCGCCCCGCGCGGCGCGGACGATGATCGTCACCGATCCCGAAGAATTCCTCGCACTCTCGTCGCCCGAGCGATTTCCGGTGCGCGCGCAGGCGACCGCGCGCGCGGCGTTCCTCGTCGCACCGGCCGGAAGCGCGCTCGCAGCGGAATCGGCGACGGACAACCGTTACATGGATCTCGCCGAGACGTTCGATCCAGTGCGCGCGTATCTCCAGCACGCCGAGCTCGCGCGACGGCTCGGCGAGGACGTTCCGGTCGTCACGTTTCCCGGCGACGCGACCTGTCCGGACGGCATGTTTCCGAACAACGTCTTCGCGACCGCGCGCGGCCGGCTCATCGTCGGGCGCATGCGGCACGCGGTGCGCCGCCGCGAAGCCGAGCGCGAGGACATTCGCGCGTTCTTCCGCGACACGCTCGGCTATACGCTCGTCGATCTCTCCGTTGCACCGTTCGTCGCCGAGCTGACCGGCGCGCTCGTCATCGATCGCGCACGCGGCATCGGCTACTGCGGACTTTCCGAACGTTGCGATCTCGCCGGCGCGCGCGCGATGCACGACGCGTTCGGCCTTCGCCTCACGTTCTGCTTCGAGCTTGCCGAAGGCGAATATCACACGAACGTCGTGATGGCGCTGCTCGCCGGGCGCATCGCGCTGCTCGCGGCCGATGGCTTCCGCGACGCGGCCGTGCCGCACGCGATCGCGCGTTCTCTCGGCGATCGCGCGGTCTGGCTGAGCCGCGAGCAGAAGCGCGCGTTCGCCGGCAATGCGATCGCGCTGTCGCCGCGCCACGCGTGGATGAGCGCGCGCGGCGCGGCGTCGCTCGATCCCGCGCAGCGCAGTGCGATCGAGCGCGAGGGGTTCGCGCTCGCCGACATCGAGCTCGACGAGATCGAGAAGGCCGGCGGCAGCCTGCGCTGCTGCGTCGCGGAAATCTTCTGAAGCGAACGCGCGGGTCGGACCGCGCAAGTCACGATTGCGAGCGCGGCGAGGATCCACGGACCGTCGCAACGCTGCGTCGGCAAGGCGGCCGGCGCGGCCGCGATCGCACGGCGATCGGTCTCGCGCGGAGGCCATCGTCGAGTTCAGCCGCAATTCAAAACCCGGTCACGAGACTCACCGCGTATCCGGTGCCCGCCGCCCGGATCCTGCGATCTCATCTGCGAGCATGCGAGCACGACACTTCCTTCACCCGCTGCGCGTTTCACTGGTGTCGCTCGCGCTGCTTGTTGCGCTGCCCGCCGAGGCGCGCGAGATCAGCGCGCAGGAAGCCGTGGCCAGGGTGCAGCAGGAGACGCAAGGCAAGGTGCTGTCCGTGCAGACGCTGACGCAGGGCAAGCGCAAGGTCTACCGCATCAAGGTGCTGACGCGCGAGGGTCTCGTGCGCGTCGTGCAGGTTCCGGCCGAGTCCTGAAGCGCCGGAACGGGCGCGGACCGCTGCGCGCCGGGGCCGGCATCGCCCGGCAACGACAAGAACCCACTTCTAGGAGACGACGATGCGCGTACTGCTGGTGGAAGACGAGGCGCCGCTGAGGGAAACCCTCGCCGCGCGACTCAAGCGAGACGGATTCGCGGTCGACGCCGCGGGCGACGGCGAGGAAGGCCTCTACCTCGGCCGAGAAGTGCCGTTCGACGTCGCGATCATCGACCTTGGATTACCCAAGCTTTCCGGCATGGATCTCGTCAAGCAGCTGCGCGAGGCCGGGCAGCGCTGTCCGATCCTGATCCTGACCGCGCGTTCGAGCTGGCAGGACAAGGTGCAGGGCCTCAAGAACGGCGCCGACGATTATCTCGTGAAGCCGTTCCACGTCGAGGAATTGCTCGCGCGCCTCAACGCGCTCGTGCGCCGCGCGAGCGGATGGTCGCGACCGCTGCTCGAATGCGGCCCGATCACGCTCGACACGACGGCGCAGACGGTCAGCGTCAACGGCCAGCCGGTCGATCTCACGAGCTACGAGTACAAGGTGCTCGAATACCTGATGCTGCATGCGGGCGAGCTCGTCTCGAAGGCCGATCTCACCGAGCACATCTACCAGCAGGATTTCGATCGCGATTCGAACGTGCTCGAAGTCTTCATCGGCCGACTGCGCAGGAAGCTCGATCCCGACAACGCGATCAAGCCGATCGAAACCGTGCGCGGCCGCGGCTACCGTTTCGCGCTCGAGCGCACCGACACGACCGGCGCCGAGCAGCCGGTCGAATCGACCGAGGAGACACCGGCGAGCGGAAGCTGATGTAACGTCGCAAGCGTGGCCCGCCCGCTATCCCTGCAAGCGCGATCCCTAGCGGCCGCGAGCTTCGTGCTCGCGGCCTTTCTCGGACTCGCCTTCGTCGCGCTCGATCGCGCGTTCTACGAAGCGGCCGAGAGCGCGCTGCGCGATCGGCTCCAGCAATACATCTACTCGTACCTCGCGGCCGCCGACGCGACGAGGAGCGGCTCGCTGCTGCCGCCGGAAGTCGGACCCGATCCGCGCTTCGACCGTCCGGTTCCGTCGGGCCTCTACGCCGGCATCGTCGGCGACAAGATCATCGGCGCGAAGAACGACGAGTGGCGCTCGCCGTCGGCGGTCGATCGCGCGCTGCCGTTCGACGCGCAGCTCGCGCGCGGCGAAGTGCTCTTCAGCGGGCCGGTGAAGACGACCGAGGGCCAGCTCTTCGTGCTCGCGCAGGGCGTCGACTGGAACGCGGGCTCGCGCGAGCCCCTGCATCTGACGTTCTACGTCGCCGAGGACGTGCGCGGGATTTCCGAGCAGGTGGATGTCTACCGGCGTACGCTCGCGATCTGGCTCGGCGGCATCGGCGTCGTGCTGCTGCTGCTGCTCGTCGCCGTGCTGCGCTGGAGCCTCGCGCCGCTGCGCAAGGTCGTCGCCGATCTCGCGCGTGTCGAGCGCGGCACTCAGGATCACCTCGGCAGCGCGTATCCGGTCGAGCTCTCGGGCCTCGCGACGAGCCTCAACAGCTTCATCGATGCCGAGCGCGATCGTCTCGCGCGCTATCGCAACACGCTGTCCGATCTCGCGCACAGCCTGAAGACGCCGCTCGCGGTCATGCGCAGCCAGCTCGAATCGGGCGAGGACGGCGCGAACCTGCGCTGGACGGTGCTGGAGCAGGTCGGACGCATGGACGAGATCGTCGCGTACCAGCTCTCGCGCGCCGCGACGTCGGGCCATCAGACGTTCGCCGCGCCGCTGCCGATCGAGCCCTACGCCGAGGAGATCGTGCAGAGCCTCGAGAAGGTCTACGCGGGCAAGGGCGTGCTCTGCGAGTTCGACATCGCGCCGGCGGCGCGCTTCCACGGCGATCCGGGCGATCTGCTCGAGCTGCTCGGCAACCTGCTCGAGAACGCATTCAAGTGGGCGCGCCACCGCGTGCTGCTGAGCGCGCATGTCCTTCCCGGCGGCACCGGCCGCCGCGCCGGCGCGGAGATCGTCATCGAGGACGACGGCCCCGGCGTCGACGAGGCGAACGTCGATCATCTCCTTCAGCGCGGCGTGCGCGGCGACGAGCGCGTACAGGGACACGGTATCGGTCTTGCGATCGTGCAAGACATCCTGCGCGCGTATCAGGGCGAGTTGCGAGTGACGCGATCCGAAGCGCTCGGCGGCGCGCGGTTCGCGATCCGCTTCGAGCCTCGCTGACTTCCGAATCTCTCCGTTTGCGCTTCTGGTTACGCGGAGACTGCCACGCGCTCGACCGCCGCGATCAGCCGATCCCGGATCGTCGTCTCGGAATAGCGATCGAGCACATAGCGCCGCCCGGCATCGCCGATGCGCGCGCGCTCGGACGCGTCGAGCGTCAGCGCGCGTTCCATCGTTGCCGCAAGCTCGTCGGCCGAACGGAATTCGAAGCCACCGCCCGAGCGCTCGACGTGATCCTTCAGCACTTCGCAACGCGCGTTGACGAGCACCGGCGTGTGCTGCGCCATCGCCTCGAGCGTGACGATGCTGAAGCTCTCATATTCCGAAGGCATGACGAACGCGGCGGCGCCGGCCATCAGCGCGAGCTTTCTCGTCTCGTCGACGAAGCCGAGGAATTCGATGTCGCTGCGCTTGGGCAGCTCCATCTTGTCGACGCCGGTCAGCACGAGCTTCGCGTTCGCGCCGGTTCGCTTGCGGAATTTCGCGAATGCGTCGAGCAGGTCGCGGCAGCCCTTCGATTCGTCGATGCGGCCCGAATAGAGGAAATACGGCACGTCGCGCCGCTCGGACTCGACCGATTCGGTGTGATCGACCGCCATGCCGATGACTTCGCCGCCGCCGAAGCGCCAGACGCGCTCGGCGACGCGGCGCTCGGAGTCGGTCAGCCAGATCCGATGCGGATACGCCGCGTAAAGCTCCGCGAAGGCGTGCAGATACGCCGGCGGCTCGTCGTGCAGCGTCGGCACGAGAATGACTTTCTCCGGCGCGACGCAACGGATGCCGAAATACGTCGTCGGATAGAGATACGTGCAGAACACGACGGCCGCGTAGCGATCTTTCTCGCGCGCTAGCGCTGCGTGCAAAGTCGGGCAGTACGGACCCTGGAAGCGGATGAATTCGTCTTCGAGCGCTTCGCGCCAGTACGGACGCTTCGCCTGCGCGGGCTCGCGCAGCGCCTTCGCATCGCGCAGCAGCCGCGCGTGCAGGTCGAACCAGTACGGCGGATCGCGCGCGATCTCGACCGCATGGCGGCGCACGACGATGCCGTCGCTCGTCTCCGCGCCGATCGGCAGATCGTTCCGCCACGTGACGTAGTCCGATGCCGCCGACGTCAGCACCTCGACCTCGAAACGATACGAAAGAAGGCGCGCGTACTGCCACGCGAGCGCTTCCGATCCGCCGACGATCGAGGGATGGCAGCGCTGCACGACGATCGCGACGCGCTTCATGCGAGGCGCTCGATGACTTCGCCGAGTGTTTGCGCCAGTGTCTCGGTCGAAAACGTTTCCTGCATGCGCCGGAAACCGCGCTCGCGCAGCAGATGACGCAGCGACGCATCGTTGCGCAGGCGCGCGAGCGTCGCGGCGTAGAGGTGCGGATCGGTCTCGTCCCAGATCACGCCGGCGTCGCCGGTCGTCCAGGCGACGGCGCCGCCGGTGTAGCCGACGATCGGCGTGCCGAGCGCCATCGCCTCGATCAACGGCACGCAGAAGCCTTCGTGCTCGCTGAGACTGACCAGCGCATCGGCGACGAGATAGACGGCCTTCAGCGCACCTTCGTCGATGTCGCTGAGGAAATGCACGGACGATTCGAGCCCGCGCTGCGCGACGAGCCCGCGGATCGCCGCGGTGTAGCTCGCGAGGCGCGGATCGGCGCGGCCGACGATCAGCAATCTCGCCGATGGATCCTCGTAGGCGAGACGATACGCGGCGAACGCGTCGATGAGATTCAGATGGCCCTTGTTCGGCGCGAGACGTCCGACGCTGAGCCACGTCGCGGCGCCGTCCTGATAACGATCGAGCAGCGCGAGATCGGCGTGCGCGTGCACGAGCCGGTCGATGCGGTGGAACGGCGGCAGCACGGCCGTCCGCTCGGGCGGAACGCCGGCGGCGAGGAAGTCCTCGACGTTGAACGGCGAGTCGCCGAGGTAAAGATCGCAACCGAGTTTCGCGAACGGCGCGATTTCCGAGCGCCCGAACGCGCAGGCGTTCACGTACTCGGTCGAGTAGCCATCGAAGAAATGTGCGGGCGTGATGTTGTGGTATCTCACGATGCGCCGGCAGCGCAGCGAACGCAGCAGCGGCACGGCATCGGGCCAGCCGATCGAGAAATGGTAGATCGCGAGATCGTCGGGCGACGCGCAGAACTCGGCGAGCGCCGCCGGCTTCGCGACGTTGCCGACGTTGCCAAGCGTCGAATGCGCGAAGAGGCGCACGCGATGGCCGAGCCGCTCGAGCGCGGACGCCATCTCGATCGCGTCGGCGCCGACGGCGTCCCTGTCGCTCAGAACCGGAACGAGAATGCCGACGTTCATGCGCGTGCGAACGCGAGAGCGTCGGCGTCGAAGGCCGGCTGCGGGACGAAACCGTGCCGCGTCGCGATGTCCGGCAGCGTCGCGGCCATGCTGTCGCTGCGGTCGATCAGCAGCAATCCGTCGCGTTTCAGAATGCGGTGCGCTTCGTCGAGGACGTCGCCCAGACTCGTGCCGAGTCTCCCGGCGTCGAGCGTCAATGCATCGAGCGACGAGTCGGCGGTGCGTGCGAGCAGCGTCAGCGGATCGCCAAGCGTGACGTCGATCTTCTTCTCCCTCGCGCGGCGATGGAGCGCCGAGTTCGTCTCGATCGAAGTCGCCCGGCAACCGTGCTCGGCGAGTTTCGTGAGCCAGTCCGCGCCACCGCAGAGATCGAGCACGCGCGCATTGTCGGGCAACGCTCGCGCGAGTGCGGCCGCTCGCGTTTCGAGCCGTTGCGGGCGCCCGGCGTCGAGCTCGCGCCGACGCACGATCCGCGCTGCCGTCGTCTCGTCTTGTTGCGCACGACGCGCGGCTTCCGCGTCGTCGATCGCATCGATGCTCCGCCGCACTTCGACGGTCCAGTGATTCATCGCGAGCACGAGGCCGCGAAGATCCGAGACCATCGCATCGAGCGCGCGCACATGCTCTTCGAGCCTCGCGCTTCGCTCCGACAATGCGTCCGTCCGGATCGAGAGCGCGGCGAGCGCTTCGCGCTGCTCGGCATCGCGCTGCTCGGCGGCCTGCAACGCGGCGCGCAGCTCGCCGAACTGCACGGCGAGCGAGGCTTCCGTCGCGCGCTGATGGCGCAAGAGATGCGGCAGCGAGACCAGTGCGACGAGCCAGCGCCAGATCGCGCCGAACACCGGGATGCGTCCGAGCCTCGCAATGAAATAGCGTGGCGCAAGGCCCGGAATCTCCGTGCCCGCGCGGCGACCTTCTTCCGAATAGCGCAAGTCGCCGAGCAGCTCGACCTTGTTCGTTCCGGCCGCGAGCGCGGCCATCTGGCGCTCGAGACCAGCCGGATCCGGGCCGCGCTTCAGGATCGCCCGATACGCCTGATCGACGAAAGTGGGACCGGCATGGCGCGCAAGCTCGGCGATCGAGACGCGCTCGGCAGCGTCTTGCGCGCGGCGCACGGGCACGACGATCTTCCGCTCCGGCAGCGGCGCGCGCTCGCGTGCGACGTCGGCATCCGCGCGAATCTCGGATCTGGCGCGGACGAGCGGATCTTCGCTGGATTCGGGATTCACGGCGGGTGGTTTGGGCGCGGGAGACCGGCGGCTGTCCGAACGGCGCTTGCTCCGCCGCGGCGGCCCTCCCCATGGGCGCCGAGCGGAATGATGCCATACGAGCGCGCGGTGCCGATATCGATCAGCGCGTAGTCCGGCCCGTGCTGGCGCGCGAAGCGGAGCGCCGCCTTGTGCCAGCGCGCGCGTCCGGCCGCGCGCGCGGCGGCGAAGCTCGCGGAAGCGTCGGCGTGCGAACGCGAAGACGCATCCCCGCCGAGCAGCGTCGTCTCGAGGAACTCGGCTCGGCCGGGATCGGAACGCGGGCCGTCGCCGGGATTCGCGCGAAAGCCGACGAACGCGTGCCCCGGCACCAGCACGATGAAGGCCGGAATGCCGATGCGCTCGAGCACGGACGCGATCAGCACGCTGCCGTCGAGGCAGTTCGCGCGGCGTTCGCGCCAGACGTCGCCGACGAGACGCACGCGCTGGCTGTAGATCGAAGGCCCGCGACTCAGCGCGGGATCGCCGGGCGCGTAGCGAAGTCCGTGATCGACGAGCGCGGCCCAGATCGCCGCCGCCGTCCGCAATCGCGCGTCCGCGTCGTCGCCCGGCCGATCGAAATCGGCATCGAGCGCGCGCGCCGCCGCGACGATCTCGTCGACGACCGGATCGCCGGGATCGACGTACGCCGCGAATACCCAGCCGAGATCGATGCGGTCGTTGCCTTCCCGCACGTAGTAGAGCGCATCGTCTAGCGGG
>DASZWL010000161.1:0-1870 GCA_035546695.1 Rhodanobacteraceae bacterium
GAGGCTCAGCTCGCGCTCGGTTCGGACGGCGGCGATGCGCTCGGCGTAGCTGCGCCCGTCCGACGATTTCAGCGACAGCGCCGCACGCACGAGCAGTTGCGGCACGTCGTGCTCGGCCGCGCGGCGATCGATCTCGGCGCGCGCGATGCGGCCGAGGTCCGGCACCGCGGGATCGCTCGCGTACCCTGATTCCTGGCCGATCACGGCGAGCGTCGCGCAGAGGTTCGATGTGTCGGGCTCGATGCCGAGCGCGTTGAGCGCCGTCGCGATATCGGCCGCCCAACCGTTGCGATCGTCTGTCGACGGCGGCAGCAGCCGGACGATCTCGGCGCGCACTTCGGCCGGCTTGCGCGCAGGGCGGCGCGTACCTTGCGTCGTGCAGCCGGCAATGAGCGCGAACGTCGCGATCGCGAGCGCGAATCGAAGCGGGAGGATGTCCATCGGTCGTATGTAGCGACGCCGTGCGGGCGCCGCAAGCCCGTCGCGAGGCGCGAAACGGATGTTCGCAAATGCTTGCCGGAACGCCGCGGCGCGCGAACGCGGCGCGCCGACTGGACTTCCGGCCGCGCCGCGGTTAAACCACGATCGAAGCGCAAACGCGAAGACGCCATGCCCCGCCTCAAGATCGCGACCTACAACGTCAATGGCATCCGCAGCCGGCTCGAGCGCCTCGTCGAATGGCTCGAACGCGAAGCGCCGGACATCGCCTGCCTGCAGGAGCTCAAGACCGCCGACAGCGGCTTTCCCGCGCAGGCCCTGCGCGATGCGGGTTACCACGCCGTGCACGTCGCGCAGAAATCGTGGAACGGCGTCGCGATCCTCGCGCGCGATCGCGAGCCCGTCGTCGTGCGTCGCGCGCTGCCCGGCGACCCGGCCGACGCGCAAGGCCGCTACATCGAAGCGGCCGTGGACGGATTGCTCGTCGCCTGCCTCTATCTTCCAAACGGCAATCCGCAGCCGGGCCCGAAGTTCGATTACAAGCTCGCGTGGTTCGAGCGGCTGATCCGCCATGCCGGTGCGCTGCTCGCGAGCGGGCAGCCGGTCGTGCTCGCCGGCGACTTCAACGTCGTGCCGACCGATTTCGACATCTATAACCCGCGTTCGTGGCTGAAGGATGCGCTGCTGCAACCCGCGACGCGCGAGGCGTACGCACGCCTGCTGGATCAAGGCTGGACCGATGCGATCCGCGCGCGATATCCCGACGAGCGCATCTACACGTTCTGGGATTATTTCCGCCAGCACTGGCCGCGCAACGCGGGGCTTCGCATCGACCATCTCTTGCTGAGCCCACCGTTACGCAAACAGCTTGCCGATGCGGGCGTCGATCGCTGGGTGCGTGGGCGTCCCGGCGCGAGCGATCATGCGCCGACGTGGATCGTGCTCGACCGGACAGCCGTCAAGTCGAAGGCACGCACCGCTACCGTGGCCCGGAAGTCGCGCGCCGCGCCTCGCAAGCGTTCCGCGTGAGCGCGAGCACACGATCGCGCGAAGCCTTCAGGAAAGCGCCAGCCCGATCGTGCTAGCGTCCCATCCAATGCCGCTGGTTACGGGGAGAAGGCCATGTCCGTCCGCCTCTTCACTTGCGCATTGCTTGCGTCGCTCGCGTTGCAGATCGCACATGCGCAAAGCGCATCCAACGAGAACGCGACGCTGTCGCTGAACGGCGATGCGGCCGTGCGCATCGTGCCCGGTGCAGAATCGGATCTGCCGCTTTCCGTGCGCGTCGTCGATGCGCACGGCTCGCCGCTCGCGGGTCTCGTCGTCGAGTTCTTCGTGAATGCCTGCGTGCCGCCGCCCGAAGGGGCCGATCCATGTCCGCTGTCCGGCACGTATGGGCGCTTTGCCGATGCCGGGAGCGCGCGCCACGCTT
>DASZWL010000162.1:0-13690 GCA_035546695.1 Rhodanobacteraceae bacterium
CGATTACACGCTCGCCGACGGCGCCGATTCGATCGAAGTGCCGCTGACGTGGACCGATGCGTCGGGTCTCACCGTTCGCAAAGTATTCGCGTTCCAGCGCGGCAGTTACGCCATCCAGCAACGCCAGGAAATCACGAACAAGGGCAGCGCGGCGTGGAGCGGCAACGCATACCGCCAGTTGCAGCGCGTGCCGCCGGTCATCGACACGAGCGGCATCAAGGGCTACAGCAACACCGAGCGCTACAGCTTCGTCGGCGCGGCCTGGTACAACGCGAGCGACAAGTTCCAGAAACTCAAGTTCGACAAGTTCGCTAAGGAACCGCTCGACAAGAGCTTCGCCGGCGGCTGGGCCGCGATGCTGCAGCATTATTTCTTCGCGGCGTGGATTCCGGACGCGGCCGAGACTGACCGCTACTCGACCGCCGTCGTGCAGGGCGCCGACGCGCCGCGCTATCTGATCCGGACGCTGTCGCCGACGATCACGGTTGCGCCGGGCGAGACGAAGACGGAGAGCGCGCGGCTCTACGTCGGACCGAAATTGCAATCGACGCTCGATCAGATCGCACCCGGGCTTTCGCTGACCGTCGATTACGGCATGCTGACCGTGATCTCCGAACCGCTGCACTGGGTGCTTGCGCATCTGCACAAGCTGACCGGCAACTGGGGCTTCGCGATCATCCTGCTCGTCGTCCTGATCAAGGCCGCGTTCTTCAAGCTCTCCGAAGCGCAGTACCGCTCGATGGCGCGCATGCGCAAGATGCAGCCGCGCATCGAGGCGCTGAAGGAGCGCTACGGCGGCGATCGCCAGAAGATGAATCAGGCGATGCTGGAATTGTATCAAAAGGAAAAGATCAACCCGCTCGGCGGCTGCCTGCCGATGCTGGTGCAGATTCCGGTGTTCTTCGCGCTGTACTGGGTGCTGCTGGAAAGCGTCGAGCTGCGCCAGGCGCCGTTCGTCGGCTGGATCCAGAACCTCTCGGCGCCGGATCCCTACTTCGTGCTGCCGATCCTCAACGGCCTCGCGATGGTCGCGACCCAATGGCTCACGCCTTCGGCCGGCATGGATCCGACGCAGGCGAAGATGATGAAGATCATGCCGGTCGCGTTCTCGGTGCTGTTCGCGTTCTTCCCGGCCGGCCTCGTCCTCTACTGGACGGTCAACGGCACGCTCTCGCTGCTGCAGCAGTGGATCATCACCAAGCGCATCGAGAACGCCGACAAGGCCAAAGCCTGATCGCATGACGCGAGAGGACACCATCGCCGCCGTGGCCACGCCGCGAGGCGAGGGCGGCGTGGGCGTCATCCGCGTTTCCGGCGCGAAGAGCGCCGCGATCGCGCGAACGCTGCTGGGCCGCGATCCCGAGCCGCGCCACGCGCATTACTGCGCATTCGCCGACGCGAACGGCGCGACGATCGATCGCGGCCTTCTGCTGTATTTCAAGGCGCCGCACTCGTACACCGGCGAAGACGTGCTCGAGCTTCAGACGCACGGAAGCCCGATCGTGCTGAAGCTTCTGCTCGCAAGTCTCGTCGAGCTCGGCGCACGTCACGCGCGCCCGGGCGAGTTTTCCGAGCGCGCGTTCTTGAACGGCAAGCTCGATCTCGCGCAGGCCGAAGCCGTCGCCGATCTCATCGCGAGCGGATCGGAAGCCGCCGCGCGCGCCGCATTGCGCAGCCTCGAAGGCGAGTTCTCGCGGCGCGTGCGCGCGCTGACCGCCGCCGTCGTGCGCCTGCGCGTCTGGATCGAAGCCGCGATCGATTTCCCCGAAGAGGAGATCGACTTCCTGTCGGCGCCCGAGCTCCGCAGCGATCTCGCCGCGGTGCGGACCGATCTCGCGAAACTTCTCGACGGCGCGCGCCGCGGCGTCCGGCTCGCCGAAGGCCTGCACGTCGTCATCGTCGGCAGGCCGAACGCCGGCAAGTCGAGTCTTCTGAATGCGCTCGCCGCGAGCGAGCGCGCGATCGTCACGGAGATTCCGGGCACGACGCGCGATCTCGTGCGCGAGACCGTCGACCTCGACGGCATCGCGCTGACGCTCGTCGACACGGCAGGCCTGCGCGACTCCGCCGACGCCGTCGAGCGCGAAGGCATCCGCCGCGCCCGCGAAGAGCTTGCGCGCGCCGACGTCGCGCTGCTCGTGACCGACGCCGATGGCGACGAGGATCTCAAGCTGCTCGACGATGTCGCATCGAGCGCCGAACGCATCGTCGTCCACAACAAGATCGATCTCGACGGCCGCGTTCCGCACCGCCGGCGTTCCGAGGCAGCGACGGAGATCTGGCTTTCCGCGCGCTCCGGCGCCGGCCTCGATCTCCTGCAAGCCGAATTGCGATCGCTCGCGGGCGCCGACGCGGGCGAGGGCGCGACGACCGCACGCGCGCGTCACGTCGCCGCGCTCGAACGCGCGCGCTCGCACCTCGACGCGGCCGAATCCGCGCTGATCGAACGCAACGCCGGCGAGCTCGCCGCAGAGGAGCTGCGCGAAGTACAGCAGACGCTCGGCGAAATCACCGGCGAGTTCACGACCGAGGATCTGCTCGGCGCGATCTTCGGGTCGTTCTGTATCGGGAAGTAGCGAGCCGGGCCGCTCAGCCGTCGAAGCCGTCCGCGAAGATCGTGTCGTTCGTGTAGAAGTACGCCGCACCCTGGTTCGCGTTCGGATGCAGCGTGCTGATCAGCGCAGTGTCGCCCTCGAGCGCGACGGCGAGGCCGAAGAAATCGTCCGTCGCGCCATCGCTCGAGACGAACTTGTGGTCCTGTGTCCACGCGCCGTCGTCGAAATCGAAGAGATACGCCGAACCGCGGCTCGTCGCGCCGTCGACGGTCTGCACGTCGGCGCCGATCAGCGCGCGGCCGGCGTCGATCGCGATCGCACTTCCGAAGTTGTCGCCGGAGACGAGATCGTCGCCGACGATGCGCTGCTGCTGCACCCATTTCGCGCCGTCGTTCGTGAACGCGTAGACCGCGCCGGTGCCGCCGCTGCCGGGCGCGCCGACCAGGAGCATCGTGCCGTCGAACGCGAGGCTGATGCCGAAATTCGCGCCGCTGGCGCCGTCGTCGGCGACGAGCTTCTGCGTTTCGGTCCATTGCGAGCCATCGAATGCGTACGCATAGACGGCGCCCTGGCCGAAGTTGTCGCCGATCTGCGCGTTGTTCGCGCCGACGAAGAGCGTGTCGCCGACGAGCACGGCCGAATTGCCGAAGTTGTCGAACGCGGCGCCGTCGTCCGCGACGAGCTCGATCGTCTCGGTCCACGTGCCGCCGAGGTTCGAGAAAACGTAGGCTCCTCCCTGCGCGGCGTTCGCGCCGACCGTCGCGCCGTGCGCGCCGATCACGAGCGTGTCGCCGTCGAGCGCGAGCGCCGAACCGAAGTTGTCGAACACGCCGCCGTTGTCGGCGAGCAGGATCTGCGTCTGGGTCCATGTTCCCGTGTCCTCGTCCGGCGCGAAGACATAGGCCGATCCTTGCGCGGCGTTGCCGCCGGGCGAGCTCGAGTCGGCGGTCACGACCGCGACGTCGTCGCGCAGCACGACGCGGAAGCCGAACTCGCTGACCGAAGGGTCGTCGGCCACGATGCGCTGAAGCTCGGTCCAGCCGTCGTCGCCCCGCGCATAAAGATAGGCGGCGCCGTGGAAGCTGTCTTCGCCGTCGGCACCGATGAGCGCAAGCGAGCCGTCGAGCGAAGCGGCCGAGCCGAACTGCGCGCCCGGCCCGGCCTCGTCCGGAACGGTCCGCTGCTCGATCCACGCATCGTCGGCCCTCGCCGCGAGCGAAACCAGCAACGCAACGGCGAGCGAAGAGATAGCGAGCGTTTTCATGAGGAACCCCGGGGTCGGATGCGAGGCCGCGAGTATCTGGCGCCGTTGCGCCACGCGGCAACGCGGGCCCGCGGCTGATCTCTGCCATGGCGGAGATCAGCCAGCGGAAATGTGCGGCAATTCTCAATCGCCGAGGAGCCGCGACGCGATCCACCCGATCTGGAAACGGCTTCGCGCGTTCAGCTGCGCCATCAGCTCCGAGATACGCCGGTTCAGCGTGCGCATCGAGATGCCGAGCTCGTGCGCGATCGCCTTGTCGTTCAGGCCCGCGGCCATCAGACGCAGGATCTCGCGTGCCTCGGGTGCAACGCCCGTTTCAGCGCCGGCGCCGGCCTTCTGCAAGGGATCGCTGCCGAGTGAAGCCGGCACCGCGCGATCCCACAGCGATTCGAACAGCGCGTAGAGCGCATCGAGCAGCGCCGAGGAGCGCACGAGCAGCACTTCGCTGCGCGGCGAGGAAAGATCGAGCGGGATCAGCGCCGTGCGCCGGTCGGCCAGCGCCATCTTGAACGGGAGCCTGTTCACGACGCGCACTTCATCGCCTTTGGCGATGTCGGCGCGCACGTGCTCGACCGCGCCCGGCAATGCGAGGTAGTCCGAATCGACGATACCGCGATAGCGCACGCCGCGCGCGCGCGCGTCCGTCTCGTAATCCGGCGCCTCGGTCGGCGCGGGCCGCGAGATCAGGATCGGCGGACGCACGAGAAAGATCAGCTCGCGCTGTGCCGACGCCTGCAGCTGGCGAAACACCTGCCGCTCGGATTCGCGCTGCGTGATCAGCTCGATCAGCGGCGGCGGCGTCGACTGCCGGTGCAGCGCCGCACGCTCGTTGAGCTGGCCGACGCTGCCGCGGATGCGCTGCAACTCCTTCTCGCGCTGCAGTATCAAGGCTTCGATCGCGATGTCCGGCGCCGACAGCAGATAGCGCCGCGGCCGCTCCGGCGAATGCGTGACGAGCCCGCAGGCTTCGATCGCGTCGAGCAATCGCTGCACGCGGCGCAACGGAAGGCGCATCGCGCCGGCGATCTCGGCCGCGGTCGCCCGCGGTTGATCGAGCAGCGCGAGATAAGCGGCCGTTTCCTGCGCGTCGAGGCCGAGCGCGTCCAGCGAAAGGCCATCGGCCGGCGATGCGCGTCGGACCATGCGAGGCTCTCCCGAAAGGACGAGAAGATACTGCGTCGCGCGCCGATTGCGTCGTCGTCGTCCGATCCCGTCGCACGCGGCGAGACGCGCTCGGGCATCATTCGCTCGTGACCGCCGCGCCCGATTTCCGCCTCTATCACGGTAACGCTCTCGACGTGCTCGCCGATCTGCTAGCGCGCGAGCTCGCGGACGTACCGCCCGGCGCAAACCTGCTCGAACCCGACACGATCCTGATCCCGCAGGCGTCGATGCGACGCTGGCTGCAGGCGACGCTGGCCGAGACGCACGGCATCGCGGCGAACCTGCGCTTCCTCGCGCCGGGCGAGTTCGTCGGCCAGGTATTGAAGGCGAACGTGCCGGATCACGACGACGCGCGCACGATCGATCCGTCGCGGCTCGTCTGGCGCTTGTACGCGGTGTTGCAGGATCGCGAGGCGCGCGCGCATCCGGCGATTGCGGGTGCGCTCGGCCGTTATCTCGAAGGTCCGGACCGCGATCTTCGCGCGTTCTCGCTCGCGGCCGAGCTTGCCGACGTCTTCACGAAATACCAGGCCTGGCGGCGCGACTGGCTGCTTGCGTGGGATCGCGGCGGCGATCGCGACGACTGGCAGGCCGAGCTCTGGCGCCGCGCGACGCGCGGCATCGCGCACCGCGCGCAGGCGCTCGACCGTTTCCTGCGCGCGTTCGGCGACGCCGAAGCGCCCGTTCCGCGCGGATTGCCGGCGCGCCTCTTCGTCTTCGGCTGCCTCAACGTATCGCCCGATGTGCTGCGCGTGATGACGGCCGCTTCGCGCGGATCGACCGTGCATTTTTATCTGCCGACGCCCTCGCGCAAGTACTGGGGCGATCTCGTCACGCTGCGCGAGCGGCTCATGGCCGGCGCCGGCGATCCTTTCGGCGACGACGAGAATCCGCTGCTCGCGGCCTGGGGCCGCGCCGGGCGCGATTTCATCGCGACGCTGTTCTCGAACGAGATCGTCGCGCCGCGCGAGATCGAAGCGTATGCCGAGCCCGAAGCGCGCGGCGTCCTGCATCGTCTCAAGCTCGACTTGCTCGAACGGCGCGCGCCGCACGGCGAAAAACTTCCGATCAAATCGATCGGAAGCGACCGCACGCTGCAGATCCACGCGTGCCACACGCGCGTCCGCGAGATCGAAGTGCTCCACGATCAATTGCGCGCGCTGATCGAAGACGACCGGACGCTCGAAGCACGCGACATCGCGGTCATGACGCCCGACATCGATCTCTACGCGCCGCACATCGCCGCGGTATTCGGCGGCGCAGAGGGCACGCCGCGTTTCATCCCGTACACGGTCGCCGACGAAAGCTCGCTCGCCGCATCGCCGGTCGCCGATCTCGTGTTGCGCCTGCTCGATCTTCCGTCGGCGAAGCTGACGAGCAACGAAGTGCTCGATCTGATCGCGCTGCCGCCACTGATGCGCCGCTTCGGTCTCGATGCCGAGTCGATCGATCGCCTGCGCGACTGGATCGAAAAAGCCGGCGCGCGCTGGGGCCTCGACGCCGCGCACCGCGCACGGCTCGGCGCGCCGGCCGACGATGCGTTCACGTGGCGGTTCGCGCTCGATCGTCTGCTGCTCGGCCACGCGGCCGGCGACGACGCCGACATCGCGGGCGTCGCGCCGTGGACCGATCTCGAAGGCCATGCGCTCGATGCGCTCGACGCGTTGATCGCGCTGCTCGGGATCATTGCCCGCGCGGTCGACGACATCGAGCGCGCTCACACGCCTTCGGATTGGCAGGCGCTCCTGATGACGACGCTCGAAGCGCTGCTGCCCGAGAATCCGGGTGACGCGGCCGACGCGCGCGCACGCGACCGCGTCTTCGGCGAGATCGACGCATTCGGCCGCGCCGCGGACGAAGCCGGTCTCGCCGAAGCGATGCCGAGCGATGTCGTGCGCGCACATTTCGTCGCGCGCTTCACCGAGCCCGACGTGCGCCAGCCGTTCCTCGCCGGCGGCGTCACGTTCTGCCGCATGGTGCCGATGCGCCTGATTCCGTTCCGCGTGATCGCGCTGCTCGGCCTCGACGATCGCGATTTCCCGCGCGCGGAAGCGTCGCCTTCGCTGAACCGGCTCGCCGCCGCGCTCGACAAGCCGGGCCAGCGGCGTCGCGGCGATCGTTCCGTACGCGACGACGATCGCTTCCTGTTCCTGCAGCTTCTGAACGCGGCCGACGACGTGCTCTATCTCAGCTATGTCGGACACGACGCGGTCGACGGCTCGGCGCGCGAGCCGTCGGTCGTCGTGTCCGAGCTGCTCGACGCGGCTGCGATGTATTACGAAGATCCCGTCGAAGCGCGCAAGCAGCTCGTGCTCGATCATCCGCTGCAACCGTTCGGGCGCGCCGCCGATGACGACCCGCGCCGCGTCCGCTTCGATCCGTCATGGTCCGATGCGCTCGCGACGACACCGGCCGCGGGCGCGCTGCCGCCGTTCGTTCCGGCACCGCTGCCGCCCGAACCCGATGCGGCGTCTTCTTCGAAGGTCGATTACCACGCGTTGCGCCGCTTCCTGATCGATCCGCCGGCGAGCTTCCTGCGCGAGCGTCTGCGCATCCGGCTCGATCGCGACGAAGCGCATCTCGCGGAGACCGAGCCATTCGTGTCGGCCGACGCGCTCGAACATTTCATCCTGTCGAGCCGCGTGCACGACGCGCTGATCGCCGACATCGCGATCGACGAGGACGCGTTGTGCCGCCGGCTGCAAGCCGAAGGCGAGCTGCCGCCCGGCGCCGCCGGGCCGCAACGGTTGCGCGAGATCCTGCGCCAGGCGCGGCCGATCGCGAACGCAGTGCACGCGGTACGTCGCGGCGCGCTCGGCCGGCTGACGTTCGAGCTTCCGCTCGGCGACATGCGGCTCGCCGGCGTGATCGATGACATCGACGATGCGCACGCGATCCGCGCGCGCGTCGGCAAGCTCAGCGCGCGCAACGTCGTGCGCTGGCATCTCGACGCGCTCGTGCTCGCCGCGCTCGACGATCCGCGACCCGTGCTGACGTTCGCGAACTTCGAGCCCGGCGACACGGCGCCGCGGCCGCTCGCGCGGCATTCGAGCGAAGCGGCACGCGCCGCGCTGCGCTGGCTCGTCGGCCTCATGCAGGACGGGCTCGCGAAACCGCTGCCGTTACGACCGGCGTCCGCGTGGGCGTGGCTCGAGGCTTACGCGGGCGATGCGGCCGAGGCCGACGAAGCAGCGTCGAAGGCATGGGCGAACCGCCGCGGCGGCGAAGGCACCGATGCCGCGACGGTGCTCGCGCTGCGCGGAGCGATGCCGTTCGTCGATGCGTCGGCGACGATCGCGTTTCGCGCGTGGGCGCGCGACGTGTTCGCCGCCGTGCGCGACGCGCGCGTGCCGGAGCAGGCCGCTTGACCGCGCCTCTGCTCGACTGGCCGCTCGAAGGCACGCATCGCATCGAAGCGAGCGCGGGCACGGGCAAGACGTTCGCGCTCGCGCTGCTGCATACGCGGCTCGTCGTCGAGCGCGAGCTTCCGGTGCGCGGGATTCTCGCGGTGACTTACACGATCGCGGCGACGCAGGAGCTGCGCGAGCGCCTGCGCGCTCAACTCGTGCGCGCCGTCTCGCTCGCATCGCTCGATGCCGCTGCGCTACGCGAGGCGACCAGAAGCGACGACGCGGCGACCGCGATCACGGCCGCGGTGCTCGAGCGCCGCCTCGAAAGCGAACCCGCGCCGGCGCTCGCCGCGCGTCTGCGCCGCGCTGTCGGCGAGGTCGATCTCGCGCCGATCCACACGATCCACGCGTTCTGCCAGCGCATCCTCGCCGATCACGCGCTCGCGAGCGGCGAGCCGCTCGTTCCGACCGAATTCGTCACGAGCGAGCGGGCGCTGCACGACGAGATCGCCTACGACATCTGGCGCCGTTTCACGCGCGAAGCCGACACGGTTGCGCGGCTCGAGATGCTCTGGAAATCGCCGAACCTGCTCGCGAAGGACCTGCGCCAGCTGCTGACGGCCGAAGTGCTGCTGCCGGCGCCGGCGGAGCCCGATCCGGCCGCGCTCGCCGCGCTTTCCGCAGCGACCGAAGCGTTGCGCGATGCGTGTCGGAGCGATCTGCCGGAATGCCGGCGCGTCATCGACGCTGCCCGCGCGAACGGCGTGCTATCGCGCAGCTCGCCGCAAGACCCCGGAATGCTGCAGCTCTGGAACGCGCTCACGGCTTTCGCCGACGGTGCCGCGCTCGACGATCGCGACCACGAGCGGCTCGACGCGCTGACGACGAAAGGTATCGCAAGGCGCGTCAACAAGAAGTACAGCCACCAGCCGCCACCATCGGTCGCGCTGTCGGCCGCTGTCGATGCGTATCTCGACGTACGCAGCGCCGGTCTCCGCGCTCATGCCGAAGCGCGCGCGAGCCTGTTGCACGCCGTGCGCGATACCGCGCTCGCGCGCATGGCCGCGATCAAGCGCGAGCGGGGACTCGTCGGCTTCGACGATCTCGTCGATCGCGTGCACGCGGCTCTCGCGTCGGCGGATGGCGCGGATCTCGCCGCCGAGCTTCGCGCCGAATGTCCGGTCGCGCTCGTCGACGAGTTCCAGGATACCGATGCGAAGCAATGGGACGTGTTCCGGCGTATCTACGTCGAGCGCGACGACGCGGTGCGTCC
The DNA here is from genome assembly GCA_035546695.1 of Rhodanobacteraceae bacterium. GTDB lineage: Bacteria > Pseudomonadota > Gammaproteobacteria > Xanthomonadales > Rhodanobacteraceae > Dokdonella_A. Next base: position 9,607 of record DASZWL010000162.1, read on the forward strand.
CGCGCTGTTCCTCATCGGCGATCCGAAGCAGGCGATCTATCGCTTTCGCGGCGGCGACGTGCACACGTATCACGCGGCCGGCAAATATGCCGAATCGACCGAGACGCTCGATCGCAATTTTCGCTCGCGGCCTCGCATGATCGAAGCGGTCGCCGCGATCTTCGCCGAAGGCGGCGATTTTCCGTTCGCCGACGGCGAAACGCGCTTTCCGCCGATCGAGCCCGGCGGCAAGGTCGCCGACGCCGATCTCGGCGACGGCCGGCGCGCGGCACCGGCGCTGCATCTCCTCAACCTTTCGCGCCTCGACGGCGATCCGGATCCGCGTCCGATGAAGATGGATCCGGCGCGTGCGCGTGCCGCGCAGGCGGCTGCGAGCGAGATCGATGCGTTGCTCAACGTCGCGCCGCTGCAAGTGCGCCGCGCCGGTGTGTTCGAGCGCATCGAGCCCGGCGACATCGCCGTGCTCGTCAATCGCAACGACGAAGCCGCGCGCATGCAGCGCGAGCTTGCGCAGCGCGGCATCGCGAGCGTGACCGCGTTGCGCGAAAGCGTATTCGGCACGAACGAGGCAAGCGAAATCCTGCGCCTGCTCGAAGCCTTGCTCGCGATCGGGCACGAAAGCCGCCTGCGCGCGGCGCTCGCGAGCGTGCTGATCGGCGTCGACGCGCCCGCGATCGATGCGTTGTCGCGCGACGAGGACGCGCATCGCGGCTGGCTCGATGCGTTCCAGCGCTGGCGCCAGCGCTGGTCGCGGTTCGGCGCGCTCGACGGCGTGCGCGAGCTCGTCGCGCGCGCCGCGCCGCGGCTTCTGAAGCTCGCCGACGGCGAGCGCAGGCTCGGCAACTATCTGCAGGTTGCCGAGGAAATCCAGAACGCGCGCGCGCGCGTGCTCGGAGAAGCGGGCGAGGCCGACTGGCTCGCGCGTCGCATCGACGAGGCCGACGATTTCGACGAAGCGCAGCAGCTCCGTCTCGAATCAGATGCGAAGCGCGTGCGCATCATGACCCTGCACAAGGCGAAGGGGCTCGAGTTCGATCTCGTGTTTCTGCCGTTCGCGGGCCTTGCGACCGCGGAGCCCTGGTCGGGCAGCATCGGCCTCGTCGCCGATCGCGTCGACGGCCGTCGCGCATTGCGCGCGAAGATACCGGGCATCGACGACGAGGCATACGCGGCCGCCGCCGAGCGCGAGAAACAGGAGCTTCTGTCCGAGCAGTTGCGTCTTCTTTATGTCGGTCTCACGCGCGCGCGGCATGCGGCGTGGCTTTATGCGGCGTACGTCAACGCGGGTCGCGGCGAGAAACCCGTGCTCGCGTGGCTGCTGCAGGGCGGCAAGGACGGCAAGGTCGGAAGCTCGAACGCAGAGGCGATCGACGCCGCCTTCGAGCGTCTCGAAAAAGCGGCGCCGCGCGCGATCGTCCGGAGTCCGCTTCCGGATCTCGTGACGCGCGCGCTGCCGCTGCCGGTCGACGATCGTCGCGACATCGCGATCCGCCCGGCGCGTCGGGTGCTGCGCCGCGACTGGTGGGTGTACAGCTTCTCGCAACTCGCGCGCGAGGAAACCGGCACGGCACCCGAGGCGATCGACGAGCAGGGCGCCGAGGACGAGCCGCTCGAAGCCGCGGCGCTCGAAACCGCGCCGTCGCCGTATGTCGGCGCGCGCTTCGGCAACGCGCTGCACGCGGCGCTCGAAACCGTCGATTTCGCGCGCTGGCGCGATTGGCGACACGATGCGCCGCCGCCCGGCGAAGACGACGCGCTGCGACGCGCGCTCGGCGCGAACGGTTACGTCGACGACGGCATCGCCGGCGGCCTCGCGCCGCTCGCATCGCTCGTTCGCGCGACGCTCAACGCGCGCCTGCCCGAAGGCGTGCGGCTCGCCGACATCGCGCCATCGGATCGGCGCGCCGAGATCGAGTTCCATTTCTCGCTGCCTCCGGTCGCGGTCGCGAAGCTCCTCGCGCTGCTGCACGAGCACGACGTGCTGCGTGATCGCGATGCGTTCGGCGCGCGCGAGCGGCTCGAAGGCCTCATGACCGGCCGCATCGATCTCGTCTATCTCCACGACGGACGCGCGTACGTGCTCGATTACAAGAGCAATCGCCTGCCGAACTATTCCGCCGAAAGCCTCGCGCGCGCGGTGCGCGAGAGCGAATACGATCTCCAGTATCTGATCTACACGCTCGCGTTGCATCGCTGGCTGCGCTTTCGACGCACCGATTACGACTACGACGCGCACGTCGGCGGCGTGCGTTATCTCTTCTGTCGCGGGCTCGATCCCGATCGGGCCGACTCGCCGGGCATATTCGCGACGCGTCCATCGCATGCTCTCATCGAAGCGCTCGATGCGCTGCTTTCGCCGCCGCGAAAGGAGGCTGCGTGAGCACGCTCGACCGCTGGCTGCGCGAAGGATGGCTGCGACCGATCGATCACGCGCTCGGCGCGTCGCTGCAACGGCTGACGCCCGGCACGCCCGACACCGTCGCGCTCGCGGCCGCGCTCGCGAGCCGCGCGCTCGCGTTCGGGCACAGCCGCGTGCCGCTCGATCGCATCGCCGATCTCTGCGCCGAGATCGCGCCCGATCGCTCGCCGGCGTTGCCCGATCGCGCGGTGTGGGAGCGCGATCTTTCGGAGTCCGGCTATGTCGCCGACGGCTCGAACGATGCGCACGGCAAGCTGCTCGTGTTCGCGTCGGGCGCGATTGCATTGCGACGTTATGACGCGTACGAAGCCGCGCTCGCGGCGGCGCTTTCCACGCTGAGCGGTCCGGTCGAGCCCATTCCCGATACGGACTGGCTGTGCGAGCGCCTCGCGGCTCTCTTTCCGAACGACGCGCGCGAAATGCCCGATCGCCAGAAGCTCGCGGCCGCGCTCGCGCAGTTCGAGCGCGTCGTGCTGCTGACCGGCGGACCCGGCACCGGCAAGACGACGACGGTCGCGCGCGTTCTCGTGCTCGCGATCGAAGCGTCGCGGCGGCGCGGCGAAACGCTGCGCGTCGCGCTTGCGGCGCCGACCGGCAAGGCGGCGGCTCGGCTCTCCGAATCGCTGCGCGAGAGCTACGCCGCGCTCGAAGCGGACGGACGCATCGACGCGACGCTCCGCGCTGACTTGCCGAGCGACGCGAGCACGCTGCATCGATTGCTCGGCGGACGTTCCGATTCGGTGCGTTTCGCTCACGATGCCTCGAATCCGCTCGCGGCCGATCTCGTCGTCGTCGATGAGGCCTCGATGGTCGATCTGCCGCTGATGAGCAAACTCGCGATCGCGCTGCCGGCGCATGCGCGATTGATCCTGCTCGGCGATCGCGATCAGCTGCCGTCGGTCGAGACCGGCGACGTGCTCGCCGCGCTCTGCGACGCGGCCGGCGACGGCGCGGCCTGGCCCGAGCGCATCGCGACGCGTCTCGAAGCCGCGACGGGATCGCGCGTTGCGCGTTGCGCCGATGCACGCGCGCTCGTGCGCATCGAGCTCGATCGCAGCCGGCGCCAGACGGCCGCGCTCGACGTGTCGGCGATGAGCGCGTCGATCCGCGTGGGCGATGCGAAGGCCGTCGTCGATGGACTTCGCGCGAACGCGTTCCGCGGCGTTTCCTGGCGCTCGGGCCGCGACGCGGCGCTCGCGGCGTTCGTGCAGGATCACGCGCTGCCGCACTACCGCGCGATTGCCGACGCGCCCGGCGTCGCGACTGCGCTCGCGCTGCTGCGTCGTCATCGCGTGCTGACCGCGGTACGCGAAGGCGATGCGGGCAGCCGTGCGCTGAATGCGCGCATCGCGCTCGCGCTGCAACGACCCGGCGCGCGCGACGACGCGTTCTTCCACGGCCGTCCGGTCATGATCCGCGAGAACAGCTATCGGCACGGGCTCTACAACGGCGACGTCGGCATCGTCTGGGACGAAAGCGACGGCTCGGGAATGCGCGTCTGGTTCGACACCGCGACGGGCCCGCGCGCGTGGCTGCCGGCGGCGCTGCCCGCACACGAGAGCGCGTTCGCGCTGACGGTGCACAAATCGCAGGGTTCGGAGTTCGACGACGTGCTGCTCGTCCTGCCCGAGAAGAGCGTGCGCGTTTCGAGCCGCGAGCTCGTCT
>DASZWL010000163.1:0-27939 GCA_035546695.1 Rhodanobacteraceae bacterium
TGTGGGTCTTGCCGGCCATCCTGGCCGGCGCGTGACTTTCTCTTGCTCGTGCAAGAGAAAGTCACCAAAGAGAACACGCCCTCGGTGCCCCGCCGGCGCTGCGCGCCGGTTCGCTACGGGCGGACGGGTTCGATCGACAGGCCATCCCTGGCCTGACGATCGAATCGGCGCGGTCCTCGCGCCGCCCGCGTGCGGGGCACGCGGCTTTTCCGTCCGCCCTTCGCCGCGGCACAGAGGGTTGAGGGCGAAGAGCAGAGCAAGAACAAAGGCGCTGGGTCCCCGCTTTCGCGGGGATGACGAGATTTTTTTGCTTCTCTAGTTCTTGCTTTCGGATCCCTCTCGGTTGCGGCGAGGCGCGGAGGAATAATACGTAGGGCGGTAAGCAAAAGAATGAAAATGAAGAGAAGGGCCACAAACCCTCGTCGTCCCCGCGAAAGCGGGGACCCAGCGCCTTTGCTCTTGCCCTCAGGCGTTTACATGACCACGGCGCAGAGCGACTCGGCAAAGCTAAAACCGAAGACATGAGCGCGGGGGATGCGCAGCTCAGTCGCGTCGCGTTCCGAGCAGCGCATCGCGGGCGCGCAGTTGCGTGAGGATTGCGAGGCCCGATTCGCGCACGGCGTCGTCGTTGCGACCGAGCTCGGCGAGCAATGCGCCGAGACAGGCGCGGCCGCTGGCTTCGGTGTTCGCTTGCAGGCGCTCGAAAAGAAGCGCGGTCAGCGCGTCGATCTCGAGGAAGTGCAACTCGTCGGCGCGATCGCGCACGAGCAGGATCAGTGTCGGCTGCGACGGTGGTTCGGACGGCTGGAAGTCCGGACGGATCCGATGCACCGGAAAGCGGTACGCGAGCACGCGCGCGAGCGGCGAGACGATCGGGATGCCGTCGACGACGTCGCCGTCGGGATCGTGCGCGATCGCCGCGAGGTCACTCTCGTCGAGCGAGAGCGCAAGCTCGCTCCATTCGTAGTGTGCGAGCTCGGCGAGGAAGGGCGGTTCATCGCTAGCGCCATCCTCGCGATCTTCGAGATAGCGGATGAACTCGCGCGCGATGTCCGTGAAGAGCGGCGTATGGCAGCGATGGTCGCGATAGAACGCACGCACGAGAGCGCGCCAGGCGTCTCCATCGTGGAGCGAGCGGATGACGGGAAAATTCGCGGCGAGAAGGCCCGCGACGTTGTTGAAGAAGAGATCCGCGTAGACGGCCATCCGTCGCGGCTCGACGTCGGAGGGCGCGGGCGATCGCTCGGGATCGCGCAGGTGCGCGGCGAACGCGTGTTGCAACGCCGCGGTCGGCGAATGCTCAGGCGCTTCGCGCATCTTGCGTTCCGATCGCGTGCGCGCCCTGCAACCGGCGCGCGTGCGCGACTTCGCCGATCAGCTCGGCGAGCGGCGGAAAATTGAAATCGCGCTCGATCAGAGTCGGCCTCACGCCGAAGCGCGCATAAGCGCGTTCGAGCAGGCGCCAGACCGGATCGATGACCGCCGCGCCGTGCGTGTCGATCTTGAGGTCGGGCGCTTCGTCGTAATGGCCGGCGACATGGATGTACGCGATGCGCTCGCCGGGGAGTGCGTCGAGAAAAGCGTCGGCGTCGTAGCCGTGGTTGATGCTGTTGACGTAGATGTTGTTGACGTCGAGCAGGAGATCGCAGTCGGCTTCGTCGAGCACGGCCGTGACGAAGTCGATCTCGCGCATCTCGCGTCCGGGCGCCGCGTAGTACGAGACGTTCTCGACCGCGATACGCTGGCCGAGCACGTCCTGCGTCTGCCGTATCCGCGCCGCGACGTGATGCACGGCTTCCTCGGTGAACGGGATCGGCATCAGGTCGTAGAGATGCCCCTCGTCTGCGCAATACGAGAGATGCTCGGAATAAATCGCGATGCCGTGCGCGTCGAGCAGGCGCCGGATGCGCGCGAGCAGCGTCTCGTCGAGCGGATCCTGCCCGCCGAGCGAGAGCGAAAGCCCGTGGCAGACGAATGCATGCCGCTCGGTCAGCGCGCGCAGCGAGCGGCCGAGCTTGCCGCCGACGCCGATCCAGTTTTCCGGCGCGATCTCGAAGAAATCGATCGGCGCGGAAGGCTGCTCCTGCAGCGGGCCGAGAAGGGCCCGCCGCAGGCCGAGTCCGGCGCCGTCGATGCGCGGACTCATCGCAGGTGACTAGATCGAACCGCCGCAGCTGCCTTCGGCGCCTTTCTTGTCGCCTTTCATGTCGCCGCCGCAGGAACCCTCGGCGCCTTTCTTCATCGCCTTGCCGTCCATGACCGCGTGCATCGCTTTCAGCTCGTTCGCTTCGAGCGCGCCGTCGCCGTTCTTGTCCCAGGCCTTGACCTGGCTCTCGCTGAAGCCGCCCGCGGTCGCTTCGGCCATCTCGACCTTGCCGTCCTTGTTCGTATCCATCTTCGCGACGCCGCACTTGCCTTCGCCGCACTTGCCCTCGCCGGCGGCGGCGAGCATGTAGCCCGCGGCGAGATCGCTCGCCTGGAACACCGGGCTCGCCGCGGCGAGCTGGCTCAACGACAGCGAACCGATGACGGCGGCGCCGATGGCGACGCTGAGGGTATTGCCGATCTTGCTGGACATGCGAGTGATCTCCGTGAGTTGGACCGCGAGCGGGATGCGCCGCGGGCATTTCCGCCGGGTGGCCGGCGTGCCTGTCAGCCCGCGCACGTTAAAGACGGCTGACTGAATTGCGCGTTATTCGAACAGGACCCGGGCCGAGCGTTCGATCGGTCCGGCGCGCGGCGTGGTCGTTCTGCCGTTGTTGCGCCGCAGCGTGATGAACGTCGTAGAGGACCGCTTCGGCAGGCCAAACCTTTCAGGGATGCGATTCGTCCCACGGCGCGGCATCGATCGTACGCGAAGGGCGCGCACGGTGGATCGCACGGCTCCCATGCCGCGCGAAAAAAAAGGGGCGCCTTGAAGGCGCCCTCGGAGAGTGCAACACCGCACCGAGGAACTCGCGATTTCGCGGGCCCCGCCTCGGTGCGGCAGCGGGCGCAATCCTGACGTCGCGATGTTGCGCGCGTTTGACACCGCGCCGTCGCGATCCGTGGAGCCGGACACGCTTGCGCTCTCGCTTCGCCTCCCGCGCACGCGTGCGGGTCCGATGCCTGACTTATTTCCGTCATCGGAAATCAACCGGACCGTAATGATCGGCTTTCATGCTGCGCTCCCGTCGCGCGCCCAAACGAATTTTTATCGGATGGCGTGTGGAGAAGGACCGGCCGCGCGAGCTGCCTTCCGCGAAGAATCCAACAACTGCTCATGGGAGCACTCGACATGCGTCAACATCTGGTGGCCGCGGCGATCGCCGCGGCGCTCGGTCTCGTTGCACAAACCGCCCTAGCGGACGATGCGACCACCGTCGGCGGCAGGATGTACGCCGACTTCTCGAACATCAGCCAGGACAAGAACGGCAACACGACCGACGCCGACGGCACCGGCTTCGACGTCAAGCGGTTCTATCTCATCATCGACCACAAGTTCGACGACATGTGGTCGGCGAACCTGACGACCGACTTCAACTACGTCTCGAACGACAGCGAGACGAACGTCTTCGTGAAGAAAGCGTACGTGCAGGCCAAGCTCGACGACTATTTCATCCTGCGCGGCGGCTCGTCCGACATGCCGTGGATTCCGTTCGTCGAAAGCTGGTACGGCTACCGCTACATCGACCCGACCATCACCGATCGCCTCAAGTTCGCGAACTCCGCCGACTGGGGCCTGCACGCCGGCTCGGTCACGAATGGCATGTTCAACTACGCCGTGTCGGTCGTGAACGGCGGCGGCTACAAGAACCCGTCGCGCAGCTCCGGAATGGACTTCGAAGGCCGCGTCGGCTTCCAGCCGATCGATGGCCTCATGATCGCTGGCGGCGCCTATTCGGGCGATCGCGGCTCGGACATCGAATCCGCTCCGACGAAGCACACGGCCTCGCGCTGGGACGCGATGATCGCGTGGAAGGGCGGCCCGTTCCGCGTCGGCGCCGAGTACTTCAGCTCGGACGACTGGAATCAGGTCACGAAGACGCCGACCGATTCGTCGGACGGCTGGTCGGTCTGGGGTAGCTGGGCGTTCACGCCGGAATGGGGCGTGTTCGGCCGCTACGACCGCGCGAGCCTCAGCAAAGATCTCGACCCGACCGCGAAGGACACGTACTACAACGCCGGCGTCGAGTGGAACGTCCGCAAGGGCATCCGCATCGCGGGCGTCTGGAAGCACGAGAACGCGAAGTCGAGCCCGCTCAATGCCGACGGCCTCGCGGTGTATCAGAAGATCGACACCGACGAGGTCGGCATCTATACCGAAATCAGCTTCTGACGCGCTCCGGCGACCCTAGCTTGCGGAACGGCCGACCTTCGCGGGTCGGCCGTTTCGTTTTTCGCGATCGCGATATCCGAATCGACGCGGTGCGCCGGACGCGACTCGATGGTTGCGCGTCAGTTCTTCCCGGCCGGGATCACGTGAGCGATCTCCTCGTGGCCCTCGACCGAGAGGCGCCAGCCGCCGATCAGGCCTTTCTCGACCGTCACCGCCGGCGAGCTCTCGCGCGACGCGATCAGCGGCTCGTCGTCGCGCACTTCCCAGGCCTGGCCGTTCTGAAGCTTCAGCACGGTGCCTTTCTCCCAGCCGCGGAAGTCACCGGCGATGCGGCTGACGATGTGGTCGGAAGCCGCCGCGGGCGCGGCGCTGCCCGGTGCAGCCGCCGCAGCCGTGGCCGGAGTGCAGAGCGCGCCGTTCGCGTTCGTCCGCATCCATTCGTTGAGGCCGCGCAACTGCTCCGGCGAGAGCTTGTCGAGCCCGAAGCGCGTGAAATCCTTGTACGACATGCGTTCTTCGAGCGTGGATGGGTCATCGGCATGCGCCGACGTCATCATCGCGCACGCGGCGAGCGCCGCGGTCAGAACGAAAACCTTGGTCGAACCACGCATCGAATGCCTCCTCGGTACGCCGCGCGCCGGCGCGCAGCCAATCAGGCAGGCTATGCGGCCGAGTTGACGGATTCGTGACAGCGGCCGGGAGCGGTCCTCCGTCGACAGTCGTTCGTCGCCTCGCAGGAGCCGCGATAACCGCGATCTTCCCGCGGGAGCACCGCTCAAAAAGGGATCGCGGCTGGCGCCGCTCCTACGGCAATTGCGAAGACGGCGTCTTGTGCTTGTACGCGCAGAGATCGCGGATCGCGCAAACCGGGCAGAGCGGCTTGCGCGCCTTGCAGACATAGCGGCCGTGCAGGATCAGCCAGTGATGCGCATCCTTGCGGAACTCCGGCGGCACGACCTTCATCAGTTTGTCCTCGACCGCGCGCACGGTCTTGCCGGGCGCGAGGCTGGTGCGGTTCGCGACGCGGAAGATGTGCGTGTCGACCGCGATCGTCTCCTCGCCGAACGCGGTGTTCATGACGACGTTCGCGGTCTTGCGCCCGACGCCGGGCAGCGCTTCGAGCGCCTCGCGCGATCTCGGCACCTTGCCGCCGTGGTGCTCGATCAGCGCGCGGCAGGTCGCGATGATGTTCTTCGCCTTCGCGTTGTAGAGCCCGATCGTCGCGATGTAAGGCTTGAGGCCCTCCTCGCCGAGCGAGAGGATCGCCTGCGGCGTCTTCGCGACCGGAAACAGCCGCCGCGTCGCCTTGTTGACGCCGACGTCCGTCGCTTGCGCGGAGAGGATTACGGCGACGAGCAGCTCGAACGGCGTCTTGTAATGAAGCTCGGTCGTCGGATGCGGATCGAGCGCGCGCAGCCGGCGGAACAGCTCGACGACCTTCTCGCGCTTCATCGACCTCGCCCGCTTCGCGCTTCGCGGCGCGCCTTGCCGCGCGCGATCGCTTCGAGCACGGCCTCGCGCGTGATCGGCGCACGAAACGCGCTTTGCGCATTCGATCGAGTGGCGCTTCGACGCGCATCGCGCACACGCGCAAGGCGCACGTTGCGCGCATCGAACCGCACGCGTGCTCGCACCGCGCGTTGCATGACGCGCTCGCGCGAGAGCGGACGATCGGAGATCGGCACGAGCGCGATGCAATCGACCGGGCAGGGCGGAACGCAAAGCTCGCAGCCGGTGCACTCGTCCGCGATCACCGTGTGCATGCGCTTCGCCGCGCCGACGATCGCGTCGACCGGACAGGCCTGGATGCATTTGGTGCAGCCGATGCAGACGTCTTCGTCGATGACCGCAAGGAGCGGTGCGGCTTCGGTGCCATAAGCCGGATCGAGCGCGATCGGCGGGCGATCGAGCAAAGCCGCCAGCGCACCGATGCCGTCGGCGCCGCCCGGCGGGCAGCGGTTGATGTCCGCCTCGTCGCGCGCGATCGCCTCGGCGTAAGCGCGGCAGGTCGGATAGCCGCAGCGCGTGCACTGCGTCTGCGGGAGCAGCGCGTCGATGCGGTCGGCGAGGGAAACGGTCACGGATGCAAGTCTAGTCCAGTGGGGTGCCTCGCAAATATGCGTATAGGAGCCGCCTTGCTTTGCTCGTCATCCCGGCGAAGGCCGGGATCCAGCTTACGGGGCCCAAGGAACTGGATCCCGGCCTTCGCCGGGATGACGAACAAACGCCTTCACGGTGAGATCGACCAACCAGTCCGGCGGACACCACACGTTGCGATGACGTCGCCACGCATTCGTCGGAGGCTTGCCATGCGAACAGTGATTCTGCAAATCGCGCAATCGATGCAAACCGACGAATCTGATCGGGCAAAGGTCGATTCGTCGACATCGCATCAGTATCGCTGACGAATTTCAGCCGACGCTTCGCGCGATACAACTAATATGCAACGCGGCTTTCCAGGTGATGTCCATCACGAATTCCGCTCTTGATCCGAACGATTCCCTGCAACGAATCTCCGCGGTCCGACCACGGGGAGATTCGACATGCAGATTCAGAGGTACGCATTCGCGTTCGCGCTGACGGCGGCGCTCGCAGCGACGTCTTCGGCGGCAGCGCCGGGATCGAAGCCGGCGCATGCGTCGGCGAAGACGTCGATCGTCACGCCATCCGCGCCTTGCGATCCCGGCGGCATCTGCCTCGTTGCGACGGTCGGCGCCGACCTCTCCGGCGACGCCTGCGGCACCGACGACACGATCGACGCGAATGTCTACGACCAGCTGAATTTCTGCTACACGGTCACGAACAATACGGACCAGACGCTCGGCTACCAGTCGCTCGCCAACACCGTCGACGGAACACTGCTCGATCTCGCGAACCATCCGCTGGCGCCTGGCGATTCGTATCAGTTCAACCATATCGAGACGGTGGCCGAAAGCCACGTCTACGACGCGACGTGGACCGCGTGGAGCGCGCTGCCCGGCTATGCGTTCGAAGTCGAATCCGTCGCCGGCGACTGCATCTTCGCCGACGGCTTCGAAAACGAGGCATCGTCCTGCGACGGCAGCGGCGCCAACCACTTCGTCGACATCACGCAGATCGGCACGCCGCTCGGACTCGGCGACGAGGACAGCGCCGATGTCGAGATACCGTTCGCGTTCACGTTCTACGACAGAACGTCGAACGTCCTGACCGTCAGCGACAACGGAGGCGTGCTGTTCGATGTTCCCGGCGAGCTGCTCGACTTCGACAACGGACCGCTGCCTTCCAATAATCTTTCCCTGTCCGCGATCCTTCCGTTGTGGGACGACTTCGATGCCGCCTCGGGCGAAGTCTACGTCGCCACGCGCGGCGCGGCGCCGAACCGCCAGTTCATCGTCGAATGGTTCGATCTCGTGCACTACAACGCGACTTTCAATACCGATGGCGCAACGTTCGAGCTGATCCTCAACGAGGACGGCACGATCCAGTTCGAGTACGACGACGTCAGCTATACCGGCAAAGGCAGCGCATCGGATACCGATCAGGAAGACTGCACCGGCGGCATCTGCGCCACGATCGGCATGCAGCACGATCCGTCGGTGTTCGACGAGTTCTCCGCGCTCCAGGCGACGGTCGCCGATCACTCCGGCATCAAGTGGACGCCGCGCACGGTTCAGACGTTCACGAGCACCGCCTCGGTCACCGTCGACGCCGGCGCGCCCCAGATCGTCGTGAATCCGAGTCCGATCGTCGGTACCGTGAGCGCCGGCGGAACGGCTGCGATTCCGTTCGCGATCGAAAATCACGGTGACCGCGATCTCGACTGGACGCTCGGCGAGGCGTTGGCGAACAACACCCATTTCCCGCCGCCCGGCAGTCGTTTCGCGATGCCGCTGGGCGATCCGGCGAAAGCGACCGCCGCGCCGGCCCCGCTGTCGTTACGCCACGCTCATGGCGGAAAGCCGCGACATCCGCGTGCTCCGCTCGCGTCGAGCGCCGTGCCGATGTTCGGAGTAGACATCTTCTACAACGTCTTCGAGACCCTGGATGCGCTCGATCCGCAAGCAGCGCAGACGATTGCTCCGACCGATGAGACCCCCTGGACCGGTGGTGCATTCGTCGGCGGCGACTTTTCGAAACTGTATGTCATCTCCGGCAACTTCGCCGACAACGCCGATCAGTTCGCGACGATCGACACCGCGACCGGCGTCAAGACCCTCATCGGCACTGCTGACAGCGGCGGAGCGGGATGGAACGGCCTCGCCTACGACGCGACGACGGGCACGCTGTACGCCGTCAATGGCTGCGGCTCGGGTTCGAGCCTGTTCACGATCGACATCGCGACGGGCGTCCCGGCCCTCGTCGGCGCATTGCCGAACGAGACTTGCACGATCGCGATCGCGATCGACGCCGGCGGCAGGATGTTCGGCCTCGACGTTCTCGCAGACGCGCTGTTCGCGATCGACAAGACCACCGCGGAAGACGCGCTGATCGGTTCGGTCGGTTTCGACATGAACTTCGCGCAAGACATGACGTTCGACCAGTCGACCGGAATCCTCTATCTCGCCGGATTCGATTTCGGAACATTCATCGACAGTCTTTACACCGTGGATATCTATACGGGCACGGCAACGCTCATTGCGCCGATCGCCTTGGGAGGCGGCGAAATCGATGCGATGGGAATCGAGACCGCCAACCCATGCTCGCAACCTGCCGACGTGCCGTGGCTCTCGCTCGGCTCGATGGGTGGCACGACAGCTCCGGGCAGCAGCTCGAGCCTCGACGCATCGATCGACGCGACCGCAGCATCCGAGGGCGACGTGCTGTCCGCGACCCTCTGCGCGTTCAGCAACGATCTCAGTCGCAGCATCGTACCGACACCACTCTCGGTCACGGTGACCAGCGGTGTCGTCGCAACTCCTCCGGTGCTTGCTAAGGCGTTCAATCCGTCGACAGTCGACGCCGGAGTTCCGAGCCAGCTGACGATCCGGCTCGACAACACGGCGAACGCATCGTCGATCGCGACGCTGAAGGCGTCGCTGACCGATGCGTTCCCGAACGGGCTCGTCGTCGCGACGCCGCCGAACGCGTCGACCGATTGCGGTGGCGCGTTGACCGCCGAGGCCGACATCGATTCGGTATCGCTCGACGCATCGGGCGCATCGATCCCGGCCGGCGGCACGTGCACGATCACCGTCGACGTCGTCGCGAGCAGCGCTGGCACATACGACAACACGATTGCGGCCGGCGCACTCGATACCGATCTTGGATCGAACATTGCCGCTGCCGCGGCGTCGCTCGAAGTGAAGGACGTCGGCGGCGCGCTCGCGCCAACGATCTCGAAGGTGTTCGCGCCGTCGACGATCGCGCCCGGCGATACGAGCGTGCTGACGATTACGCTCGGCAACGACAACGGAAACGACATTGCGCTCGTCGCGCCGCTGACCGACGCGTTTCCGCCGGGGCTCGTCGTGGCCGCCGTGCCGAACGCATCGACCGATTGCGTTGACGGCGTGCTGACCGCCGATGCCGGCACGGAATCGGTGACGCTCGCTACCGGCGCGACGATTCCGGCCGGCGGTTCGTGTTCGATCACGGTCGACCTGACGCCGACGCCGCCCGGTGACGCCGACTATCCGAACAGCATTCCAGCCGGCGCCCTGCAGACCGACGCGGGCGATAGCCTCGTATCCGCCGATGCGACGCTGACAGTGGCGGCTCCGCCGGCTCCGCTGCCGCCGACGGTGGCCGTTGCGTTGTCGCCGACGAGTGTCGCGACTGACACGCCGAGCACGCTGACGATCACGCTCGGCAATGACAACTCCGCCGATGCGGCGATGACGGCGCCGTTCGTGAACACGTTTCCGAACGGACTCGTCGTCGCTGCAGCTCCGAACGCGACGACGACTTGCGGCGGCAATCTCACGGCGAACGCCGGCGATGGTTCGATCACGCTCGATGCCGCCACGATTCCGCAGAACGACTTTTGCACGATCAAGGTGGACGTGTCCGCCGCGAACGCGGGCGCGTACGTCGACGCGATCGACGCCGGCGCGCTCGCGACGGACGCCGGAAGCAACGCAACTGCTGCTTCCGACAACGTCGTCGTAACCGGCGCGTTTCCGGCGCCGTACTGCGCATTCGTCGCCGGCTCGTCGGTCGAGCCAATCACGCTCGTCGATTTCGCGGGCATTGCAAATGCCTCTTCGGAAACGGTTGCTGGAGGCGGATCGCCGGAACAGGCCGAAGACGATCTCGCAATCGGCGGCGGCGCCGTCGCTCCCGGAAGCGCATATCCTCTGGCCGTGCAGGGAAATACCGACGGCGATTTCGTGGATTTCATTCGCGTCTATTTCGACTGGAATCACGACGGCGTGTTTGCGGCCGACGGATCCGAAAGCGCCGATATCGGACCGATCACGAATTCGACAGGCATCGACGGCACGTCGACGTCGAACGTCGTGCCGGTACCTGCGAGCGCAAAACCCGGCTTGACGCGGATGCGCGTCGTCAAGACCTGGGCGGCCTATGGAGCCGCATGCGGCGACAACGATTTCGGTCAGGCCGAGGATTACCTCGTGCTCGTCGATCCATCGGCAGCGCAGCCGGCCGTTCCGCCGGTGGCGTCGAGCTCCGCGTCGCCTGATTACCTCGCGACGCCTGACGGCATCAGCACGCTGACGATCAGGCTGACGAATTACAACGCCGGCGATCTCGCGCTTTCCGGCGCGATGAGCGATGTGCTGCCCGCCGGCATCGTCATCGCGAATCCATCGAACGCGGCCACGACCTGCGTCGGCGCCAGCGTTCAGGCGAATCCCGGCGAGAGCGCGCTCAGCCTCGGCGCCGGCGCTGCGATCCCCGCGAAAGGAAGCTGCACCGTTCGGGTCGACGTGACCGCGACAGCGCCGGGTATTTACGTTCCCACGTTGCCGATGGATGCCGTCTCGACCGCCAACGGCGGCAATCCACAGGCCGCCGCCGCGACGATCCAGTTCGCCGATCCGAACGGCGCCGCGACCTACGCAACCGGATTCGAATCGCCGGACTTCACCGCGGCCGCGCTCGACGGTCAGCAAGGCTGGTATGCGCAGGCGAATGTCACGGCTCCATCGGTTGCGACGATCACGCCGGCGACCGGAGCTCAGTATGTGCAGCTCAACTCGACGGCCAGCACGTCGACGACAGACTACCCGCTCGCGCTTTCACCCGCCCAGCTCGCGGGCACGTCGCCGTATTCGACGCTGAGCGCGAATCTGCGCATCAGCCGGATTTCGAATGGTTCCACCTGGGAGCTCGATCCGCAGGACAGCACGACGCAGAAGTTCGCGGCGCAAGTGCGTTTCGACAAGAGCGCCGCGCGCAAGATTCTCGTCAAGGACTTCACGCAGGGAACATTCGTCGATACGGGCGCGACGTGGCCGGTCGACACGTATTTCAAGCTCGACGTCGTCGTCGAACGGGCCACCGGCGAGCTCGATCTCTGCATGGACGGCACGCCGATCTTCCACGGCGACGCCGGCGTGGCTGTCGCGAGCCGCAACATCACGCAAGCGTCGGTCTCGCAGGTACTTCAGTCCGGCAGCACGGCGGCCAACACGATCTTCGTCGACGACATCGCGATCGACAATCCGGGGACTTCGCCGTGCGCAGTCGCGCCGAAACCGCTCGCCCCGGCATCAAAGCGACAGCCGGCGCAGACCGCGCTGTCTCACGTGAGGAAACCTCGGCACTGAACCGGCGTTCGCACGACCGACGCCACGCCATGACCTCCGGAATCGCCGCAATGAAACGCGCGATTCCGGAGATGCGCGGCGTTTCGTGCGCGGGTGATATTCGCGTCCGTCGCGTGCAGCCTATTTCACGTTCATGCCTGGAACGGCGCCATCGTCGACGTCGAGAAGAAACAGATCCGACCCGCCGCTGCCCGCGGAAAGGATCATTCCCTCCGACACGCCAAACCGCATCTTGCGCGGCGCGAGGTTCGCGATGAAGACGACCTCGCGTCCGACGAGCTTCGAAGGGTCGGCATAAGCCGCACGAATCCCGGAGAAGATCTGCCGCTTGCCAAGCTTGCCCGCGTCGAGCTCGAAGCGCAGCAGCTTGTCGGAGCCTTCGACAAGGTCGCAGGCGACGACCCTGCCGATGCGAAGATCGAGCTTGGCGAAGTCGTCGATCGAGATCGTCGTCTCCGAGCCGGCAGCGCCCGCTTTTGAGCCCTCAAGGGGAGGGTTGGGTGGGGATGGTTTTGCACTAGTCATCGCCGTTTTCGCAGCAGCCGGCGCTGTCGCGGGCGTAGGTCCATCGGTCGCCTTCAGCGACTCCTTCGAGGCTTCGATCATGGCTTCAATCTTCTTCGGGTCGATACGATCGACGCGCGTAGTGAACGGTCGGATCGCGTGGCCGAGCAGCGGCCGGTCGGCAGACGTAAACGCGTCGATCGGTGTCGCGAGGAAATCCGAAGCGAAGAGGCCGACCGTCTTCGGCACGATCGGCGCGAGATACGTCGCGAGCAGCCGGAAATAGTTGATCGCGAGCGTGCATACCGCGTGCAGCTCGTCGCGCTTCGCATCATTCTTCGCGAGCAGCCACGGTGCCTTCTCCGCGACGTAGCCGTTCGCCGCATCGGCGACTTCGACGATGATCCGCGCCGCCGCCGCGTAGTCGCGCGCCTCGTAGAGCGCCGCACAGGCGCGGAGCTTCGCTACGGCCGCATCGTAGCGCTCGCGCTCGGCAGCGGGCAGCGCGTTGGCGAGCTGGCCGTCGAAATGCTTGTGCAGGAATCCCGCCGTCCGGCTCGCGATGTTGACCCACTTGCCGACGAGATGCGAATTGACGCGCTCCTCGAACGCCTTGAGATCGAGATCGATGTCTGCCAGCGTCGGCCCGAGCAGCGTCGCGAGGTAATAGCGCAGGTAATCCGGATCGAGATAGTCGAGATAGGTGCGCGCATTGATGAACGTGCCGCGCGATTTCGACATCTTCGCGCCGTCGACCGTCATGAAGCCGTGCACGTTGACCGCGGTCGGCGTGCGAAGGCCCGCGCCATGCAGCATCGCGGGCCAGAACAGCGTGTGGAAATAGATAATGTCCTTGCCGATGAAATGCACGAGCTCGGTGCCGGTTTTCGCGGCATCTTCGCGCTCGACGAAATCGTCGAAGCGAAGCGGCTTCCGGGGATGCTTCGCGTTGAACGCATCGCAATAGTCGCGGAACGACGAGAGATAGCCGATCGGCGCATCGACCCACACGTAGAAATACTTGCCCGGCTGATCCGGAATCTCGAAGCCGAAATACGGTGCATCGCGCGAGACATCCCAGCTGCGCAAGCCGTCGGCGAACCATTCCTGCAGCTTGTTGACGACTTCGCTTTGCAGGCCGCCGGCCTCTTCGCGCTCGCGAAGCCACGCCTTCAGCATCGGCTCGAAATCGGCGAGTTTGACGAAGAAATGCGTCGATTCCTTTTCGACCGGTTTCGCGCCCGAGACGACCGAATACGGCTCGATCAGGTCGGTCGGACTGTAGGTCTTGCCGCAGACCTCGCAGGAATCGCCGTACTGGTCCTTGCTGTGGCAGTTCGGGCACTCGCCCTTGATGAAGCGGTCCGGCAGGAACATCTGCTTGACCGGATCGTAGAGCTGCTTGACTGGACGCGATTCAGTGTGCCCGTTCGCGACGAGCGCGTTCCAGATGCGATACGTGAGATCGCGATTCGACTCGCTGTCGGTCGTCGAGTAGTGATCGTGCTCGACGCCGAAATCGCGAAGATCGCGCTTGTGCTGCACGAGCACGCCCGCGATCAATGCCTGCGGCGTGATGCCTTCCTTCTCCGCGCGCAGCATGATCGACGTGCCATGCGCGTCGTCGGCGCAGACGTAGTGAACCTCGTGTCCGGCCATGCGCATCGCGCGCACCCAGATGTCGGTCTGGATGTTCTCGAGCATGTGCCCGAGATGAATCGGGCCATTCGCGTAGGGCAGGGCGTTGGTGACGAGGATCTTGCGGGGCTTCATCCGGGGCGGGTTCCGCGGCGTTGTTGCAGCGCGGAATTATGGCACGTCGTGTCTTTCCCCTCTCCCGCTTGCGGGAGAGGGGAGGGTGAGGGCAAGACGGCAAGGCCTCGCAAGATTGCCCTCATCCGCCTCCGGCACCTTCTCCCGCGCAGCGGGAGAAGGAAAAGCTACTCGGCCTGCCGCTCCCACACCTGCGAGCGCCCGAGCAGCGAAAACCCGATGAACCCGCGCACTTCGAGCTTCTGCCCGCCGTCGGTCAGATGCATCTTGCAGCCATAGACCTTGCCGTTCTTCGGGTCGAGGATCTTGCCGCCGCTCCACTCCTCGCCGTCTTTCTTCATGCCCCAGATGATCGTCATGCCGGTGACGGGCTGGTTCTTGCGCTCGCCCTCGCATTCCTTGCAGATCGGATTCGGACCCTGATCCGATTGCAGAACCTCCTTGACCTTGCCGGTCAGCTCGCCGTTCGCTTCGGTGATCTCGACGATCGACTTCGGCTGGCCGGTCTTGTCGTCGATCGTCTTCCAGACGCCGGCCGGGCTCGCATCGGCGGCGAATGCGTGCGCGGTGAAAAGCAGCGCCGCGGCGAACGAGATCGCAAGACTGCGTACGAACATGGCATTCCCCTCGCGGATGGCTCGATCGCACGGTGCCGGTGCGCGTTCGGCGCGTCAAGGCGCGCCGCAGCGCGGGCGCTGGCATAATGGGCGTCTTCCCGCACGACCTCCGTTGATGAGCGAAACCCTCGAGGCGCGCGTCCGGCGCATTCTGGCCGGCGTCGCCGATCCGCATACCGGCACCGATCTCGTTGCGTCCGGCGCGCTGCGCGGCGTCGGCGTCTCGGGCAGCGACGTCTCGGTCGACATCCAGCTCGGCTATCCGGCGCTGTCGGTGCAAGGCGCGTTCTCCGACGCGATCAAGCGCGCGCTCGAGTCCGATCCGGCGATCGCGCATGCGAGCGTCAGCGTGAGCTCGCGCGTACACGCGCACGAGGTGCAGCAGGGCCTCACGCCGTTGCCGAACGTCAGGAACGTCATCGCGATCGCGTCGGGCAAGGGCGGCGTCGGCAAGTCGACGGTCGCTGCGAATCTCGCGCTCGCGCTCCATGCCGAAGGCGCGAAGGTCGGCGTGCTCGACGCCGACATCTACGGCCCGAGCCAGCCGCGCATGCTCGGGCTTTCCGGCCGGCCCGACACGAAGGACGGCAAGCGCATCGAGCCGAAGACGAACCACGGCGTCGAGGTCATGTCGATCGGCTTCCTGATCGAGGAAGACACCGCGATGATCTGGCGCGGGCCGATGGTCACGCAGGCGCTGCAGCAGCTTCTCGGCGAGACGAACTGGTCCGATCTCGACTATCTCGTCATCGATCTCCCGCCCGGCACCGGCGACATCCAGTTGACGCTCTGCCAGCGCGTGCCGGTCTCCGGCGCGATCATCGTGACGACGCCTCAGGACATCGCGCTGCTCGATGCGCGCAAAGCGCTGAAGATGTTCGAGAAGGTCAACGTGCCCGTGCTCGGCATCATCGAGAACATGGCGACGCACGTCTGCTCGAACTGCGGCTTCGAGGAGCACATCTTCGGCGAAGGCGGCGGCGCGCGTATGGCCGCGCAGTACGGCGTGCCGCTGCTCGGCGCGCTGCCGCTCGACATCCGAATCCGCGAGCAGGCCGACGGCGGAACGCCCACGGTCGCGGCGATGCCGGATTCGGATATCGCGGATCGCTATCGCGAGATCGCGCGCAACGCGGCGGCGCGGCTTTCGCTGCGCGCGCGGAACAAGCAGATCCAGTTTCCGAAGATCGTGATCCAGAACACCTAGCGCGCTTTCCACTCTCCTGCAAGCGGGAGAGGGGTCACGGCAGCATCTCCAAAACCCGTTCGCCTTGCAGGCACACGCATGACCATCAAATCCGACAAATGGATCCGCCGCCTCGCGGACCAGCACAAGATGATCGAGCCCTTCGAGCCCGGCCAGATCAAGACGAACGGCGGCCATCGCCTGATCTCGTACGGCACGTCGAGCTACGGCTACGACGTGCGCTGCGCCGACGAGTTCAAGGTGTTCACGAACATCAACTCGACGATCGTCGATCCGAAGAACTTCGACGCGCGCAGCTTCGTCGACGTCAAGAGCGAGGTCTGCATCATCCCGCCGAACTCGTTTGCGCTCGCGCGCACGGTCGAGTATTTCCGCATTCCGCGCAACGTCCTCGTCGTCTGCCTCGGCAAGAGCACGTACGCGCGCTGCGGCATCATCGTCAACGTGACGCCGCTCGAGCCGGAGTGGGAAGGCCACGTCACGCTCGAGTTCTCGAACACGACGCCGCTGCCGGCGAAGATCTATGCGAACGAAGGTGTCGCGCAGATGCTGTTCCTCGAATCGGACGAGGAGTGCGAGACGAGCTATCGCGACCGCGGCGGCAAGTACATGGGCCAGCGCGGCGTCACGCTGCCGCACGCCTGAATCCGCGGCAAACGCGCCGGCATGCCGGCGGCGGCGCGCGGTGGTAACCTTGCGATCCTTTTTCATTCACGAAGCTCCGGGAGCGTCGGACATGCGGAATCTTTGCGGCAGGCGGATCCTCGGCTGGGCGGCGCTGGCCGGCCTTGCCTTCGCGATCGCCGCGTGCGGCGGACGCGTCAGCAAGGATCTCGTCGAACAGGCCGGCAACATCCCGTCGAGCTTCGACGTCACGCTGATCGCCGACAAGGACAACCAGTTCGATTACGACCCCGAAGGCGGCACGAACGGCGCGCCGCTGACCGAGGAAGACCTGAAGAGCGCGCTGCGCTACCGCAAGGAACAGAACCTTCCGTGCACGACGATCCTGATCAAGCGCGGCGAGAAGGAGAAGATCAAGAACGAGCACATCGTCTCGCTCGCGCGGGTCGCTTACCTCCTCAAGATGCGCGCGTTCATGCAGGCGAAGGACGGCACGATCTCCGAGCTCATCGCGCGCGCGAAGGAAGATGACTCGGCCCCGAAGCCTCCGGCCGAAGCCGGCAAGTGATCCAATAGTGGAGTCCAATAGCATGAACAAGATCGTGCGCATGGCGATTCTGATCCTCGGCCTCGTGACCGCAGCAGCGGCGTTCGCGCGCGGCGACATCCGCGACAACCGTGCGTGGGTCAAGCCCGAGAAGGGCGAGAAGTTCTCGATCAACGGCTACACGATGGGCAAGGTCGAGCTCTACGGCTACCTCGGGCAGCTGCGCGACGACGAGCACATCACCGGCGTCGTTCTGCGTCGCGGCGCGGACGACGCGCAGAAGCAGGCGATCTTCTCGAGCGCGAAGACGCTTGAGATCGAGGCGTTCGAAGAGGACGGCGGCGATCTCAAGCCGTTGCAAGGCGCGGCGCCCGCCGCCCCTGCGCCTGCGGCCGCGACGACGCCCGCCGGCGGCAGCTGATCCCGTGCGGCCGCGGCAGATCACCGCCACGGATCGAACGGAAGCGAGTCGGAAATTCGGGGAGAGCGGCGCGGCGATCCGCCGCTCGCGCTCGAAGGCATCGTGGACCGGCGCCGCGCGCATCGCGCTCGTCGCGGCCATCATGGTCTCGGCGGCTGCACCGGCCGCGAATCCGCTCAGCCTCATCGGCGAGACGTTCTCCGACTGGAAGGAGCGCCTGTTCGGCAAGCCGCATCGCACGGTCGATGCGCCCGCCGAAGGAACCGTCGAGCTCGCGCCGGGAAAGGCGATGCGTATCCGCATCGACAGGAACGCGCCGGAGCGCGATTTTCCGAAGGGCAAGAGCCGCTATCGCATCGTCGAGCTTCCCGAGGGTCTCGATCACGCCGCGCTGCGCGTGCAGGTCGCGGCGCGTCCGCGCGAGGGCGGTGGATTCGGCCACGAGGTGTTCAAGCCGCTGCTCTACCTCCTCGATGCGAACGAGAGCGTCGTCGGCACTGTCGAGGTCAAGCCGCTGCATCTCGACATCCGTCCGTTCCGCCGCACGCGCCTGCTCGGGTGCGTCACGCTCGACGCCGCTCACCGCTTTGCGGTCGCGACCGATCCTGCGATCGTCGGCAAATCCTACGAATCGGAAGTGCGCGACGCGATCAAGGCGCCGACGCAAGGCGGCTTCTATTACGCGACCGACGCCGTCAAGGTGAAGTTGCCGTATGCTGCGTCCGGCGAGATCGTGCTCGAAGCGACCAGGGAATCCGCGGCCGGCAAGGGCTGCTGAGATCCGGAGCATCGGCCTGACTTCCGGCACGGACGCGCGCCCGGGCGTTCTGGCACGTTAGCGCGCTATTTTCGTTCCGGAGACGATCGCATGCACGGTCGCAGTTCGTTCGCGCTCGCAATCCTGCTTGCTTCGCTGTCTGCCTCAGGCGCACCCGGCGCGGATTCCGGCGCGGCGGCCGCGGCCTACGCGCGCGATCCGGCCCAGCCGATCGACGATGCGTACACGGCGAAGATCCGCGAATACACCACCGATCCGTCGTTCAACACGCCGCTGACCGATTACCTTCCGGCCGCCAAGGACGTGCCGACGCCGCGCGACACGCTCGGCTACATCGCGGGCGCGCCGGACGTGCTGCCGTATTCGGCCGACGTATACGCCTATTTTCGCGCGCTCGAGAAAGCGAGCCCGCGCGTCAAGGTCTACTCGATCGGCAAGAGCGAGGAGGGCCGCGAGATGATCGCGGTCGCGATCGCGGACGAGAAGCTGCTCGCCGACCGTGAGGAGAACGATGCGCGACTCGCGAAGCTCGCCGACCCGCGCACGATCGGCATGGACGACGCGAAAGCCGCCGAGCTGGTCGCGCAATCGACGCCGGTCTACTACATCACCGGCACGATCCATTCGGTCGAGACCGGCGCGCCGACGGCGCTGATGGAGCTCGCCTACCGTCTCGCCGTCGACGACGCGCCGTACATCAGGAAGATCCGCTCCAGCGTCATCACGTTGATCACGCCGATCGTCGAGGTCGATGGGCGCGATCGCATGGTCGATCTCTACCGCTGGCACAAGGAACATCCGAACCAGAACCATCCCGATCTCGTCTACTGGGGACACTATGTCGCGCACGACAACAACCGCGACGCGATGGGCATGACCCTCGCGCTGACGCGCAGCGTGCTCGACACGTATCTCGGCTGGCATGCCGAGGTGCTGCACGATCTGCATGAGTCCGTGCCGTTCCTCTACGACAACACGGTCGGCGACGAGCCGTACAACGCGTGGCTCGATCCGATCCTCGTCGGCGAATGGCAGCAGCTCGGCTGGGACAACGTGCAGCAGATGACACGCCTCGGCATGCCCGGCGTCTTCACGCACGGCGATTTCGACACGTGGAGCCCGGGTTATCTGATGTTCCTCGCGGCGACGCACAACGGCATCAGCCGGCTCTACGAGACGTTCGGCAACGGCGGCGCCGACACGGTCGAGCGGATCCTCGATCCCGACGAATACGCGCGCACCTGGTATCGCCCGAACCCGCCGCTGCCGAAAGTCACCTGGTCGCAGCGCAACAACAACAATTACGAACAGACCGGTCTCCTGACCGCGCTCGATTATTTCGCCGAGAACTCGAAGCGCTTCCTCGACGGTTTCTATCGCAAGAGCAAGCGCTCGATCGAGAAGCCGTCGGATGCGGGCCCCGCGGCTTATGTGATTCCGGCGGATTCCGCGCATCCCGGCGCGCGTGCGCGCCTGTTGCGCGTGCTCGAACGCCAGCATTGCGAGCTGAGCCGGCTCGACGCGGCTGCGAATGTCATGGTCGAGGTTCCGAGCGGCGACGAGAAGCACGACGACAAGAAACACGAGGACACGAAGGCTGGCGCCGACAACACCGCCGGCCGCAAGCGGCCCGTAAAGCGGCCGCGTACGTTCGCAACCGGCAGCATCGTCGTGCGCATGGACCAGCCGTACTCGCGCATCGCCGACGCGCTGCTCGATCGTCAGTACTGGTCGCCGCACGATCCGCAGAAGCATCCGTACGACGACACCGGCTGGTCGTTCGGTCCGCTGTTCGGCGTCGACGTCGTGCGCGTGACCGACGCCGCGATCCTGAAGGCACCGATGACGCGCGTCGACAAGCCGATCGAGGTGCCGGCCGGGCTCGCCGGCATCGACGTCGCAGCGACGAAGCTGCCGCGCATCGCATTGATGCACACTTGGTTCGACACGCAGACCGAAGGCTGGTGGCGCATGGTGCTCGACGAGCTCGGCGTCAAGTACGACTACATCTCGACGCAGGACGTCGCGCGCATCCGCGATCTCCGCTCGAAGTACGACGCGATCCTGTTCGCGCCCGTGCAGGGCGCCGACACGCAGCTGATCGTCGACGGCGTGCCGATGTGGGGTCCGCCGCTGCCGTGGAAGACGACGAAACTGACGCCGAACCTCGGGCGCATCGACGCAACCGACGACATAAGGCCTGGCCTCGGCGAAGAAGGCGTCGCGCGGCTCAGGCAGTTCGTTCGCGACGGCGGGCTCTTCGTCACGTCCGAGAACACGGCCGAATTCGCGATCGATCTCGGGCTGGCGCCCGGCGTGTCGATCGTCGATTCCGACAAGGTCAAGGTCGTCGGCAGCGTGCTGCAGGCGAAGCTCGTCGACGCCTCGAGCCCGATAGCGCACGGATACGGCCCGGAATTCGCGCTTTACAGCGCGCGCGGTCGCGCCTTCAAGATCTCCGACGTCACGGCATTCGGCGATCATCTGCCGAACCGCAAGGACTACAAGCGCCCGACCGGACGCGGCGGTCCCGACGACATCGACATGCCCGAAGGCCGCGCGCTCGTCGAGCCGCCGCCGCTGCCGGATCCGAAACCGTGGCAGGCGCTGCCGCTCAACGCCGATCAGGCGCGCAACAATCCGTTCGCGATTCCGCCCGACGAGCGTCCGCGCGTGATCGCGCGCTGGAGCGAGGCGAAGGATCTTCTGGTCTCGGGCCTGCTCGACGGCGAGTCCGATATCGCCGAACGGCCCGCGATCGTGCAGGCACGCTACGGGAAAGGTCACGTGCTCCTGTTCGCGAACAATCCGATGTGGCGCGGCGAGACGATCGGCAGCTGGCCGTTCGTGCTGAATGCGGTCGCGAATTTCGATCGGCTGGATAGCGCGGTAGCGCCGGAGAAATAATCCACGCAGCTTCGTCATCCCGGCGAAGGCCGGGACCCAGCTCTTTGTCGGACGGCTAGACGTATAAAGACTGGATCCCGGCCTTCGGATGACGAGGGGCGGCCTTCGCGGGATGAAGGCGTTGCGTCGCGATGGCGTACTTCAGCTAGTGTGTCGATCCGCCCGCAACACGCAGATCGCGATGCGTCGCGACCGCGCATTCGATCGCCGCGCGCACGCCGGCGATCATCGTATCGAGCGCCATGCTCGGCTGGCCGTGATGCCGCGCCGCCTGCTCTGGCAGCCATGGCACGTGCACGAAGCCGGCGCGCAATCCGGGATAACGCGTCGCGACGAGATGCCCGAGCACGTAGAACGCCTGGTTGCAGACGTAGGCGCCTGCGCTTTGCGAGAGACCCGCTGGAATACCGAGCGCGCGCAACCGCGCCAGCATCGCCTTGACCGGCAGCGTCGAGAAATAAGCGACCGGCGCGCCGGCGATGACCGGCTCGTCGATCGGCTGGGAACCGAGCGCGTCGGGAATCCGCGCGTCGATGAGGTTCGCCGCGATGCGCTCGATCGAAAGCTCGCTGCGTCCGCCTGCCTGTCCGGTTGCGAGCACGAGCGATGGTGCATGGTGTTCGATCAGCGCATCGAGCGTCGTCCACGTCGTCGCGAACGCGACCGGCAGCACCGCGCCGACGATCTCGTGTCCGTTGGCGATCTCGCGATCGAGCGCGCGCACGATCTCGCCCGACGGATTGATCCGTTCGCCGGCGAACGGCTCGAATCCGGTGAGGAGAATCTTCGGCATCGTGCGATCGTTCATCGGAACACCAGCATTCCCATCAGCGCGACATTGACGGCGAGAAGGATCAGCGCGGTCGGCCATTGAGCGCGGATCACGCCGTAATGATCCGGCAATTCGAGCAGAACCGCCGGCACGATGTTGAAGTTCGCCGCCATCGGCGTCAGCAGCGTGCCGCAATAGCCGGTCAACATGCCCATAGCGCCGAGCGCCGCGGGATCGGCGCCGTGCCGCAGCACGAGCAACGGCAAACCGACGCCGGCCATCATGACCGGAAACGCGGCGAACGCGTTGCCCATGATCATCGTGAACAGGGCCATGCCGAGCGCGAACGCGACGAGGCATGCGACGCGGCTGTCGGCCGGGATCGTCGCGCCGACGATCGCCGCGATCGCATCGCCGACGCCGGTCGCGGCGAACACGCTGCCGAGCGTCGCCAGCACCATCGGCAGCAGCGCCGCCCAGCCGAGCGCGTCGAGCAGACGTCGGCCCTCGGCGATGCCCTGCGCGAACCGCGCGTCGGTCACGCGCGTTCCGATCGCGAGCGCGCCGATGCACGCGATGCCGAGCGAGATCAGCGTCGCCTGCGTCGCATCGATGAGCTGCACGCCGTTCCAGCGCAGATACGGCGCGCTCAGCACGAGCGCGACCGTCAGCAACGGAATCGCGAGCGCCGGCGCGAAGAGACGATTACCGATGCGCTCGGCCTCGACGCGACGTTCTGCGGCAGCTTCCGCGGTGTCCTCGGCGACGCGCAGGCGGCCCCGCGCGGCGAGCACGCCGAGCGCGATCAGCCCGATCCCCATTGCCTGCGCGGGCCAGCGCACGCCCGCGTGCGCGGCGTCGAGGATCGCATCGCCGAACAGGAACGGCGTCGACAGCACGGCCCAGAACGCGGCCGAGCTCCAGCGCCGGTCGCGGACATCCAGGACAGCCGCGACGACGAGGAACGCGCCGACGAGCCGGAAGATCGCCTCAACGTGCAGCATCGGTCGCTTCCGTCGAAGCGCGCGTCGCGCGGAGCCTGCGCTGGAACGCGAGAATGCGCAGCGCATGAATCACGAACGCCGCGATCGCCGTTGGCAACGCCCACAGAGCGATCGCGAACGGTTCGAGCGGAATGCCCTGGCCTGCGAAGAAGCGCTGGATCAGCAATACCGCGCCGAACGCGAGGAAGACGTCCTCGCCGAAGAAGCGGCCGACGTTCTCGGTCGCCGCCGCAAGCGCGCGCACGCGCATGCGCGAATCGTCGTCGAGCGTCACGTCGCGCTCGGCGGCCGATTCGCTCATCGGCGCGAGCAGCGGTCGCACGGTCTGCGCATGCCCTGCGATGTCGATCAGGCCGAACATCGAGAGCAGCTGGCGCATGCCGAGATACGCGACGAGCAAGCGCGCGAGCGAAAGACGCCGGAATCCCATGATCCATGCCTGCGCGCGTTCGCGCAGTCCGTGGCGCTCGAGCAACCCGATCACCGGCAGCGTCAGCACGAACAGCAGCAGCACGCGATTGCTGACGAACGACGTGCCGAGCAATGCGAGGAGATCGCCGAAATCCATGCCCGAAGCGATGCCGCTGACGATGCCGGCGGCGACGACGACCAGCACCGGATTGCGGCGCAGCGCGAAGCCGGCGACGACGACCGCGACGCCGAGCAGCGGCCAGGCGTTCATGCGTTCCGTCTCGCCGTCAGCGCCGCAACCGCAACGCCGGCGCCTTCGAGGCGCTCGCGCAAGCGGCGCGCGAAGATCGCCGCGTCGGCGCGATCGCCGTGCACGCAGATCGTGTAGGCGCGGATCGTACGGATGCCGGCAGATGTCGTCACTTCGCCGCGCGTCGCGATCGAGACGGCTTGCGCGGTCGCCGCATCGACATCGTCGATGACCGCGCCGCTCTTGCCGCGTGCGACGAGCGAGCCGTCCGGCTCGTAGCGACGGTCGGCGAAGGCCTCGTGCGCGACGGCGAGCCCGGCCTGCTCGCCCGCGCGCGTCAGCTCGCTGTCGGCGAGACCGACGAGGATCAACGACGCGTCGAAATCACGCACCGCAGCCGCGATCGCGCCGGCTAGCGCACGATCGCGCGCCGCCATGTTGTAGAGCGCGCCATGAGGTTTCACGTGATGCAGCGAGGCATCGGCCGCGCGTGCCATCGCGGCGAGCGCTCCGATCTGATAGAGCGTCATCGCGTACGCTTCGTCGGCCGAAACGCGCATTTCGCGGCGTCCGAAGCCGGCGAGGTCGGGCAGCGACGGATGTGCACCGATCGCGACGCCGCGCCTCGCGGCCGCGGCGACGGTGCGCCGCATCGTCGCGGGATCGCCGGCGTGGAATCCGCACGCGATGTTCGCGGACGTGACGAAGTCGAGCACGTCTTCGTCCTGGCCCATCGTCCAGGCGCCGAACGATTCGCCCATGTCGCAGTTGAGATCGATCGTCTTCGTCATCGTCGCGGTGCGATTCTCTTTCTTTGTCGTCATGCCCGCAAAAGCGGGCATCCATTTTTGCGGAACGATCGATGCTCGCGAGGACACGACGTCGTCATGGGGCCGCGCGCCGCTCGCCGATCGAAGCGATCAGTTTTGCGAGCGCGCGCTCGCGCTCAAGATAACGCGTTTGCGCCGCGTCGAGATCGATTTCGGCGAAGCGTACCGTCTCGCCGGGCCGACGCTGCGCGAGGCGAGGCAGATCGACCAGGGCAATCTGCGCGATGCGCGGATAGCCGCCGACGGTCGGATGCTCGGCCATCAGCGCGATCGGCTGGCCGTCCGGCGGTAATTGGAGCGTGCCGAATGCGAGCGGCTCGCTGACGAGCTCGATCGGCGAGGCGAGCGCAAGGCGCGAACCGTCGAGGCGGACGCCTACGCGGTTCGATTCCGATGCGACGCGAAACCGCATTTCGAAAAGCCGCGAGCGCGATGCGGCGTCGAGCGTGTCGAAATGCGTGCCGCGTACGAGACGGATCGGGCGGTCCGGATCGGAGTCGAACCAGGGTCGCGGATCGATCGACCAGGTCGACGGACGCTTCGCCGGCGACGGAGCGAATCGAAAAAAAGTTCCGATTTCGAGCCGATCGCCGTTCCGCAGCGCACGGCCATCGAAGCCACCGAGCCCGGCGTTGACGTCGGTCGATGCGCTGCCGAGCGTCGGCTCGACGACAATTCCTCCGCAAATCGCGAGCCAAGCGCGCAGGCCGCGACGCGCATGTCCGATCTCGATTTCCTCGCCGGCTTCGATGTCGATCGGCCGCCATGCATCGATTTCGCGATCGCCGATGTGTGCGGAAAACTCGGCGCCGGCGATCGCGATCGTCGCGGCAGCATCGAAGCGCAAGCGAGGGCCGACGAGCGTCAGCTCGAGCACCGGCGCATCGATCGCATTGCCGACGAGCGCGTTCGCGATGCGCATCGCGGCGTCGTCCATCACGCCCGCGCGTCCGACGCCGAGCATCGCGCAGCCGAAACGTCCGAGATCCTGCACCGTCGTCAAGAGTCCGGCTTTCAGAACTTCGACGCTCATGCGTGCGCGAGCTCGACGAATTCGTCGTGTCCGATCGGCACGAACCGCACGCGATCGCCCGGAACGAGCAGGCTCGGCGGATCGCGACGCGGATCGAACAGTCGCAACGGCGTGCGGCCGATCAGCTGCCAGCCGCCGGGAAGCTCGGACGGATAGATGCCGGTCTGAACGCCGCCGATCGCGACCGAGCCCGCCGGCACGCGCGTGCGGGGCGTCGCGCGGCGCGGCATCGCGAGAGCGGAATCGAGCCCGATGAGATACGGAAATCCCGGCGCGAACCCGATCATCGCGACGCGGTAGCCGGCTGCCGCATGGCGCGCGACGACTTCGTCGGCATCGAGTTTCGCGTGATTCGCGAGTGTTTCGAGATCCGGGCCTTCATCTCCGCCGTAGCAGACGGGAATCTCGATTCTCGTCGAATCCTGCGAAGAAACCTCGGGTGGCGCATCGAGCACCGCCCGGACCGCCGCGGCGACGGCCTGCACGGCGCCGCCGTGCGCGTCGGTCCATGCGAGCGGATCGAAATGCAGCGCGAGCGTCGCATACGCCGGAACGAGATCGACGATGCCGGGAAGTTGCGCGGACTGAAGCGTCGCGCTGGCGGCATGCACGCGCGTATTCGTCGCGGCGTCGAGGCCTTGACCGAAACGCAACAGCAACGCCGATTCGCCGAGCGGCTCGATCGCGAACGGCGCGTCGGTCCGCCGCGGCGAGCTCATGCGAATCGGGTCAACGCCGCACGCAGCGCTTCGATGCGCGCCTCGCGCTGCGCTTGCGCATAGGTGACGCGTTCGCCGCGGCCCCAAACCGGATTCGGCCACGCATCGTCGGTCGTGAAACGCGCGATGACGTGCACGTGCAATTGCGGCACGGCGTTGCCGAGCGCGGCGATGTTGAGCTTGTCCGGCCGGACGAGCTCTTCGAGCGCGCGCCCGACGCCGCAGACCTCGCCGAGCAGCGTGCGCTGATCGCCCTCGTCGAGATCGATCAACTCGCGTGCGCCGGCGATCCGTGGCACGAGAATCAGCCACGGAAATCGCGCGTCGTCCATCAGCAGGAGATCGCACAGCGAAAACTCGGCGATGGCGTGCGTATCGGCGACGAGTCGCGGATCGATCGTAAAGCTCATCGTCATGCGCCGCCGAGATTCCGCGCGAAGAACGCGAGCGTTCGATCGAGCGCGAGCTTCGCGCTCGGCGCGTCGTAGGCGTGCGCATCGACTTCGCGGTCGAACGCATGGCCGGCGGGATACGTCCAGACTTCGGCGTCGGGAAGCGTCTCGCGATGGCGAGCGATCGCCTCGGGCGGGATCGCCGTGTCTTTCTCGCCGAAATGGAATTGCACCGGCGCCTTCGGCGGTTCGTCGAGGAACTTGACGTTGCGCGCGCCGTAGTAGCTGACCGCCGGCATGCCGAGGCGCGTCGCGGCGAGAAACGCGACGGTGCCGCCCCAGCAATAGCCGACGCAGCCGATGCGTCCGGCCGAGCGGATCGCCTCGGCCGCGCTCGCGACGTCCTCGATCGCGAGATCGAAGCTGATCTCACCGACGAGCTCGCGTCCGCGCTTGAAACCCGCCTCGTCGTACCCGAGCTCGACGCCGGTCTCGACGTGATCGAAGAACGCCGGCGCGATCGCGACGTAACCGTGCTCGGCGAAGCGGTCGGTCACGCGGCGCATGTGCGCGTTGACGCCGAAGATCTCCTGCACGACGACGATGCCGCCCTTCGGCGTTTCTTTTGGGCGGGCGAGGTAGGCGCCGATGCACTGCGTTCGGGAGGTATTGAGCTGGATGTTCTGGCCCATGGGCGCTCCTTGGATCTCGTTCGAGGAGGCAGCGTATTCGTTCCTGGATGGAAGCGGAAGTTTCGTTGGTAATACGCGTTTTGCTTGGGATCTTCCTTTGCTTTTCCCTCCCGCTTGCGGGAGAGGGTAGGGTGAGGGCGCTCTTGATCTTTCTTTGCTTTGCTCTGTTGTTGTTTTGCTCTTGAGACGTTCGTACGAAAACCGACTCACGTCCTTGTGTAGCTTCGTCCGCCGTCCAGGCGGACGAGTTACTTTCTCTGTCTCGCCAGAGAAAGTAACCAAAGAGAGGCGACCCACACGACCGCGGTCGCCGATGAAGCCGGCGACTTCGCGAGGACGCTACGGAGGTTCGCTGACAGGCCATCCGTGGCCTGACAGCGAACGCGCGCGCATCGTGCGCGCGCCCCTGCGGGCTTTTTCCTTCG
>DASZWL010000164.1:0-5137 GCA_035546695.1 Rhodanobacteraceae bacterium
CGCGGCCGACGGCGAGACGACCGGCGATCTTGCGTTCTACGCAGCGACGCACGCGCTCGAGGCGGCCGGCGCCAAGGCGAGCGAGATCGATCTCATCGTGCTCGGCACGACGACGCCCGACCTCATTTTTCCGTCGACGGCGTGCCTTCTCCAGCATCGCCTCGGCGCGAACGGTTGCGCCGCATTCGACGTCAACGCCGCGTGCTCGGGATTCCTCTACGCGCTCGGCGTCGCTGACAAGTTCATCCGGACCGGGCAGTCGAAGAAGGCGCGCGTCGTCGGCGCCGAGACGCTCTCGCGCATGATCGACTGGACCGACCGCTCGACCTGCGTCCTCTTTGGCGACGGCGCCGGCGCGGTCGTGCTGGAGCCGTCGGACGAACCCGGCATCATCACGACGACGCTGCACGCCGACGGCGGCTACAAGCATCTCCTGTACAACCCGGTCGGCGTTTCGGCCGGCTTCCTCGACGACGAGCCGAATCATGGCATCCGCGTCATGATGACCGGCAACGAGGTGTTCAAGGTCGCCGTGAAGACGCTCGACCGCATCGTCGGCGAGACGCTTGAAGCCGCAAACATGCACGAATCGGATGTCGACTGGCTGATCCCGCATCAGGCGAACCTTCGCATCATCGAAGCGACGGCGAAGCGCCTCAAGCTCTCGATGGATCGCGTCGTCGTGAAGGTCGACCGCCACGGCAACACGTCTTCGGGCTCGGTGCCGCTCGCGCTCGACGAAGCCGTGCGCTCGGGCCGGATCCAGCGGGGGCAGACGCTGCTGCTGGAAGCGTTCGGCGGCGGGTTCACGTGGTCGTCGGCGCTGCTGAAGTACTGATCCGCGCACGATCACGCAGTAGTCAAAACTCCGTCATTCCCGCGAAAGCGGGGACCCAGCGCCTTCGGCGACTGGAGCAAAGTCGCTAGGTTCCCGCCTTCGCGGGAACGACGAGAATGAAGAGGCGGCGTCATGTCTCACACACATCAGAACCTCTCCTTCGTCTTCCCCGGCCAAGGCTCCCAATCGATCGGCATGCTCGCCGAGCTTTCGGAGCTGCACGAAGGCATCCGCGAAACCTTCGCCGAAGCTTCCGACGGCGCCGACGTCGATCTCTGGGCGCTCTCGCAGGGCGGCCCCGAGGTGATGCTCAACCGCACCGAATACACGCAGCCGGCGCTGCTCGCGGCCGGCGTCGCGGTCTGGCGCGCATGGCTCGCAGCCGGCGGTCCGAAACCGGCGCAGCTCGCGGGCCACAGCCTTGGCGAATACACGGCGCTCGTCGCGGCCGGCACGATTTCGCTGCGCGACGCGGCGCATCTCGTGCGCATCCGCGGCCAAGCGATGCAGGAGGCTGCGCCCGAAGGCGAGGGTGCGATGGCGGCCGTGCTCGGCGCCGAAGACGCGCTCGTCGAGGAAGTCTGTCGCGAAGTCTCCGGTGATCGCGTCGTCGTGCCGGCGAACTACAACTCGCCAGGGCAGATCGTGATCGGCGGCCACGCCGATGCGGTCGATCGCGCGCTCGCGGCGTTGACCGCGCGCGGCGTACGCAAGACCGTGAAGCTCGCGGTCAGCGTGCCCTCGCACACGCCGCTGATGCGTGAAGCCGCGAATCGTCTCGTCGAAGCGATGAGCGCGTACGAATGGCGCGAGCCGTCGATTCCGGTCGTGCAGAACGTCGATGCGTCGGTGCATCGCGGCGTCGCCGAGATCCGCGATGCGCTTGCGCGGCAACTGTATCTGCCGGTGCGCTGGACCGGCTGCATCGCGACGCTTGCAAAGAACGGCGCGACGCGCATCGCGGAATGCGGGCCGGGCAAGGTGCTGACGGGCCTCGTCAAGCGCATCGACAAGACGATCGACGCGCGTGCGCTCGGCACGCCGGTCGAATTCGATTCGGCGCTCGAAGCGTTGCGTTGACTTATAGGGTGGGCCTCGGCCCACCGATATTCCCACGGTGGGCCAAGGCCCACCCTATGAAGGCGATATCCATGGACAAGCCGCTCGCAGGCGAAATCGCACTCGTCACCGGCGCGAGCCGCGGCATCGGCGCCGCGATCGCGGACGAGCTCGCACGGCTCGGCGCGAAAGTCATCGGCACCGCGACGACCGAATCCGGCGCAACCGCGATCGGCGATCGGCTCGGCGCGCACGGCGGCGTCGGCCGTGCGTTGAATGTGACCGACGGCGCCGCGGTCGAGGCATTGATCGAGAGCATCGCGAAGGAATTCGGTTCGGTCACGATCCTCGTCAACAACGCCGGCATCACGCGCGATCAGCTTTTGATGCGCATGAAGGACGAGGACTGGCAGGCGATCCTCGACACGAACCTCACTTCGGTCTATCGCACGTCGAAGGCCGTCATGCGCGGCATGATGAAGGCGCGCAAGGGCCGCATCGTCAACATCGCGTCGGTGATCGGCGTGACCGGCAACGCGGGGCAGGCGAACTACGCGGCCGCGAAGGCCGGCATCATCGCGTTCTCGAAATCGCTCGCGCGCGAGATCGGCTCGCGCGGCATCACGGTCAACGTCGTCGCGCCGGGATTCATCGACACCGACATGACGCGTGCGCTGCCCGAGGCGCAGCGCGAGGGACTGCTCTCGCAGATCGCGCTCGGCCGTCTCGGCGCGCCAGAGGATATCGCGAAAGCCGTCGCGTTCCTCGCGTCGCCGGCGGCGGGTTACATCACGGGCGAGACGCTGCATGTGAATGGCGGGATGTATATGCCTTGAGAGCAGAAGCCGGGATTCGAGATTCGGGATTCGGGATGGTCCAAGCGATCCCGAATCCCGAATCCCAAATCCCGGCTTTTTTCTTCCCAACCCATTGTTCGAACAGGCCCCTAGCTCAGGAACCGCCGCCCCGATACAATGCCGCCTCTTTTTCAGGGCCCGGGCGTCCCATGGCGCGCGCCGCCGGCCGCTCGTGTTCCCCATCGGGAGGTACCAAGTCCAATGAGCACTATCGAAGAACGCGTCAAGAAGATCGTCGTCGAGCAGCTGGGCGTGAAGGAGGACGAAGTCACGCCGAACGCGTCGTTCGTGGATGACCTCGGCGCGGATTCGCTCGATACCGTCGAGCTGGTCATGGCGCTCGAAGAGGAATTCGAGTGCGAGATCCCCGACGAGGAAGCCGAGAAGATCACGACCGTGCAGCAGGCGATCGACTACATCAAGGCGCACGTCAAGGCTTGAGTTTTCCCGGTCCACGGCAGAGAAGCTGCGCCTCCAAGGCGCAGCTTTTTGTTTTTTGGA
Organism: Rhodanobacteraceae bacterium; assembly: GCA_035546695.1. Classification (GTDB taxonomy): domain Bacteria; phylum Pseudomonadota; class Gammaproteobacteria; order Xanthomonadales; family Rhodanobacteraceae; genus Dokdonella_A. The sequence continues at coordinate 3,256 of DASZWL010000164.1, forward strand.
ATGGGTTCTTGCGATCGTCCATGATCGCCGCAGTGACCAACGGCGACTGTTTCGGTGAGAGAGTGACCACCACGGATTCCAGAAGCGGCCATCCATGGCCGCACTTCTCACCAAAAGCACGCTTCGATCGCTACAGCATGCACGGTACGGATCTATGAGCAAGCGACGCGTCGTCGTCACCGGTCTTGGCATCGTCAGCCCCGTCGGCAACGACGTCGCGACCGCGTGGGCGAACATCAGGGAAGGCAAGAGCGGCATCGGCCCGATCACGCATTTCGACGCGTCGACGTTCCCGACGCGCATCGCCGGCGAAGTCCGCGATTTCGATCCGACCGCGTACGTCGCGGCGAAAGACGTCAAGAAGATGGATCCGTTCATCCACTACGGCATCGCCGCGTCGATCCAGGCGCTCGCGGATGCGGGTCTGCATCCGCACGAGCACGACGAGGAGCGCATCGGCGTCGCGGTCGGCGCCGGCATCGGCGGCATCGCGACGATCGAGAAGACCGCGATCACGTACCACGAAGCGGGCCAGCGCAAGATCTCGCCGTTCTTCGTGCCCTCGTCGATCGTCAACATGGCGTCGGGCAATCTCTCGATCATGCTCGGGCTCAAGGGTCCGAACATCGCCTGCGTCACCGCGTGCACGACCGCGACGCACAACATCGGGCTCGCGATGCGCATGATCCAGTACGGCGACGCCGACGTCATGATCGCCGGCGGCGCCGAGTACGCGACGGTCGGCACCGCGGTCGGTGGCTTCTGCTCGGCGCGCGCGATGTCGACGCGCAACGACGAGCCCGCGAAGGCGAGCCGCCCGTGGGATCGCGATCGTGACGGCTTCGTGCTGTCCGACGGCGCCGGCGTCATCGTCGTCGAGGATTACGAGCACGCGAAATCGCGCGGCGCGCGCATCTATTGCGAGCTCGTCGGCTTCGGCATGTCGGGCGATGCGTTCCACATGACCTCGCCGCCCGAGGACGGCGACGGCGCGCGGCGCTCGATGGCGGCCGCGCTCGCCGACGCGAAGATCAATCCGGAAGAAGTGCAGTACGTCAACGCGCACGCGACTTCGACCGGCGCAGGCGACATCGCCGAAGTCAATGCGGTCAAGAACTGCTTCGGCGATTACGCCTCGAGGCTGCCGGTGAGCTCGACGAAATCGATGACCGGCCATCTGCTCGGCGCGGCCGGCGGCGTCGAGGCGATCTTCTCGATCCTCGCGATGCGCGACGGCGTGATTCCGCCGACGATCAACCTCGACAACCCCGGCGAAGGCTGCGATCTCGACTTCGTGCCGCACACGGCGCGCGACGCGAAGCTCGACATCGTGCTGTCGAACTCGTTCGGCTTCGGCGGGACGAACGGGACGCTGGTGTTCCGGCGCGTTTGACGTTCGGCAACGCTTGCGTCGGAGTCATCCCGCGCCAAAGCCGTCATCGTGCACAAAGCCGTCATGCCCGCGAAAGCGGGCATCCATTTTCGCAGCAGTTTTCAAGGCAACATGGATTCCCGCTGTCGCGGGAATGACGGCAGTATCGGCGCGCATCGAATGACGACGCGATTCCGCGAGATCGAGGGACCGTACGATTTGCTGCCGCTTGCCGCAGCGAATCCTTCGCGAGACCCGGCATTGCTCGAAAGCGTCGCGCGCGGACCTGCACGAGCGCGCTTCGACATCCTGTTCGCATTCCCGGAAGAAGAGATTCGGCTCGATCGCGACGGTGTCGTGCGCGACGGCGACGGCACTGTGCTTGGCACATCCTTTCTCGACGTCCTCGATGCCGCATGGCGAGCACAGCGAAGCGACACGCTGAGCGAGAACGCGCTGCCGTTCCTCGGCGGCTGGGTGCTCTATCTCGGTTACGAGCTCGCGGGATCG
>DASZWL010000165.1:0-1738 GCA_035546695.1 Rhodanobacteraceae bacterium
TCGCTCATCGCCTTGCCGGCGGCGATGTCTTCGGCGATCCATTTCGCGACGTCCTGCCAGCCCGAAGCCTGCCAGGTCTCGAACGGACCGAGCTTCCAGCCGTAGCCCCAGCGGATCGCGAAGTCGACGTCGCGCGCGGTATCGGCGATGCCGGCGAGGTGATATGCCGTGTAGTGAAAGAGATCGCGGAACGTCGACCAGAGGAACTGCGCCTGCGGGTCGCTCGACGCGCGCAGCTTCGCGAGCTTTTCGGCCGGATCTTTGATCGCGAGGATCGCGGCGACTTCCGCGCTCGTCTCCTGCACCGACGGTCGATAGTCGCGCTTCGCGACATCGAGCACGAGGATGTCCTTGCCGACCTTGCGATAGATGCCGGCACCGCTCTTCTGGCCGAGCGCGCCTTTTTCGATCAGCGCCGCGAGCCATGCCGGCGCCTGGAAGTACTTGTGCCAAGGATCGTCAGGCAGCGTGTCCGCCATCGTCTGGATCACGTGCGCCATCGTGTCGAGGCCGACGACGTCGGCCGTGCGATACGTCGCGCTCTTCGGACGGCCGATCGCCGGGCCGGTCAGCGCGTCGACGATGTCGAAGCCGAGCCCGAACGCCTCGGTGTGATGCATCGTCGCGAGGATCGAGAACACGCCGATCCGGTTGCCGATGAAGTTCGGCGTGTCCTTCGCGTAAACGACGCCCTTGCCGAGCGTCGTCGTCAGGAACGCCTCCAGGCCGCTCAGGATCGCGCAATCGGTCTCGCGGTCCGGAATCAGCTCGACGAGATGCATGTAGCGCGGCGGGTTGAAGAAGTGGATGCCCGTGAAGCGGGGACGCACCTTTATGGGCAGCGCCTCGGCCAGTGCGTTGATCGAAAGGCCGGAGGTATTGCTCGCAACTACTGCATTATCAGATAGATATGGCGCAATCTTCTTGTAGAGATCGAGCTTCCAGTCGAGTCGCTCGGCGATCGCCTCGATGACGAGATCGCACTCGCGGAGCCATTCGAGATCCTCGTCGTAGTTCGCAGGCGTAATCGCCGCAGCGCGATCCTTGTCGGCGAGCGGGCTCGGCGAGAGTTTGGCGAGATTCTGGATCGCCTTTTTCGCGATCGCACTCTTATCGCCGTCCTTCGAGGGCAGGTCGAACAGAATCGTCTCGACGTCGGCGTTGACGAGGTGCGCGGCGATCTGCGCGCCCATGACGCCGGCGCCGAGCACGGCGACCTTGCGGATGCGGAGGGGTGTCTGCGTCATTACAATCCGCCTTATGTTTGCTTTCTAATCGATTGATTTTAATGTGATCTATGAAGCGCGCAGCCCCGCGACCGCAAACCGGATCAGGTGCTCGGCCGCGCGCTCGCGGTGCGCATCCTCCGAGACCGGTCCGCGCCGCTTCATCGGGCCGAAATCGGCCATCGAGTGCGTCAGCGCGCCGGTGATGAAATCGAGCCGCCAGTAGAGCTCTTCCTTGTCCAGATGCGGCAGAAGGCGGGCGAACGCAACCGCGAACTCGCGCAGCACGTGGCCATAGTTGTCGGACAGGAACTTTCGGAGACGATCGTCGTGCTCCGCGTACGCGCGCGCGAGGACGCGCATGAACGCGTGGCCGCCCGAGTCGTCGAGCGAGAGCGCGAGCGCGGGACGGATGAAGGCGCCGAGGATGTCCTCGAGCTTCGGCATCCCGCTCGCGAGCGCCATCGCAAGCGCATCGAGCCGTCGCGCGTTCAATTCGTCGAGCCGGCGCC
>DASZWL010000166.1:0-3322 GCA_035546695.1 Rhodanobacteraceae bacterium
CCACCGCGCGCCACGCGCGCCTCGAACGGCTGATTCCATAGATTCCATGAGCGAAAAACGCGTCCAGTTCGATTTCGAGATCGATTTCTCGAACGGCGGCGGCCTTTCCGGCCGCGGATTCCGGCTCGACATCGACGGCGAGGACATCGCCGACGAAGCGCTTGCCGATCGTCTCGTGCGCGACCTCGGCCTCCTGATGGTCGGCGCGGTGCGCATCGGCAACAAGACAATCCTCGATGAGCCGCACAAGCGCCGCGTCGTCGCGCGCGCCGCTGCAAATGGCGCGCGTTTCGTCGATCTCAGCCACACGATCGAAGACGGCATGATCACGTACAAGGGACTGCCGGCGCCGCTGATCTGCGATCACCTGAGTCGCGCCGACTCGCGCGCGCACTACGCGCCCGGTACCGAGTTCCAGATCGGCCGCATCACGATGGTCGCGAATACCGGAACGTACATCGACAGTCCGTTCCACCGCTTCGCGGACGGCGCCGACGTCGCCGATTTCGCGCTCGCTGCGATTGCCGATCTCGATACGGTCGTCGTGCATCTCGACGGCAAGCGAGGACGCGCGATCGCGCGCAGCGAGCTCGCGGCCTTCGACGTCGCGGGCAAGGCCGTGCTCGTGCACACCGGCTGGTCGCGCCACTGGCGCACGGACGCGTATTTCGAGAACCATCCGTTTCTGACCGCCGACGCGGCAGCGTACTTGCGCGACGCCGGCGCGCGGCTCGTCGGCATCGATTCGCTCAACATCGACGACACGGCCGATGGAGCGCGGCCGGTGCACACGACGCTGCTCGGCGCCGGCATCCCGATCGTCGAGCACCTGACGCGACTCGATGCGCTTCCGGCCACGGGCGCGCGCTTCTTCGCGGTGCCGCCGAAGGTGCGCGGGTTCGGCACGTTTCCGGTGCGCGCGTTCGCGATGCTCGCCTCGTGACACTGCGTTCGTGACGACGCCCTGAAACGACCGGTCAGCGCCGATCGGCAAGCACCGCGGCGCGACCCGCCGCGAGCAATGCGCCGGCGTGCTCGACGCGAAATGCGTACTGCCAGCCGTTCGCGTCGCCGAGCAATTTCGCGGCGTGCACGTCGAGCGCGTCGGGCAAGTCTTCGAAGCGCTCGACGAAAAGCTCGACGGCGCGCAGTGCGACGAGGAATCCCGGCGCCGCGATTCCTCCGGCCGCACGCGAGACGAGGCCGCCGTGCACGGCCATCGCCTGCGCGCCGTACTCGCAGAGATGCACCGCACGCAGACGTCCGTCGCTCACGAGCGGATTCTCCGCGCTCCGATGCGAGCGGCTGCGCGCGTGGATGTTCTCGATGTCCCACGCGATGACCTCGTCGATGAGGCACATCGAACCTCGATGCGGAATCAGCGAGCGCCAGTCACGCGGAACGGAATAAAGCGTAGCCATGCGTTCGTAGGAATGCGCGATCGGGCTGGAGGCGGCCGCGATTATGCGTCAGGACGCCGCAACGCCGGCTCGGCGCACCCGGTTCCGGTTACCCTTCCGCGATGGGCACACGGCGATACCGGTTCGGCCGCTTCCTGCTGAACCCGCAGGCGCGCGAGCTGTTCGACGGCGACGAGCGCGTCGGCCTTCCGATCTCGACGATCGACAGCCTGATCTACCTTATCGAGCACCGTGATCGGCCCGTCGGCCGCGACGAGCTCGCGTCCGCGGTCTGGGGCCGCGCGGATATCAGCGAAGTGTCGCTGAGCCACGCGATCATGCGTCTGCGCAAGCGCCTCGGCGATACCGGCAACGAGCAGCGCGCGATCCGCACGGTGCCGCGGCTCGGCTATCGCTGGGTCATGGAGGGCACGATCGAGGAAGACGCGGATACGACGGTCGCTGCGCCCGTCGCCATCGATCGTGTGCCGGTGAACGAGCGCTCCGCTTCCATCGCCGCGCCTTCCGCGGCGGCGGCGTCGCTTCCTGATTCGACGCATTCTCCGCTCGTGGCGTTCGACCCGGCATCGCCGTCACAGCGACGAACGTCGCGCCGGATTCCGTTCGCGCTTGCCATTCTCGCGCTCGCCGCCGTGTCGGCGGTCGTTTTCGTCCTCCGCCGCGACAATGCGCGCGGTCCGACAGCGATCGTCGACGCGCGTTCGGCAATGGTGCTGCCCGCGACGATCGACGCGCCGGCCGATGCGCTCTGGCTCAGGCTCGGCCTCATGGATTTCATCGCCGCGCGCCTGCGGCGCGGCGGCGTCGCGACGGCACCGAGCGAGAGCGTCGTCGCGCTGACGCACGCGCGCGACGCGACGAAGCATGCGTTCGACGGCAGCGCGTTTCCCGATGCGATGATCGTGCAGCCCGCGGTCGCCTCGGCGCGCGGTGCATGGCGCGTCCGGCTCGATGCGCGCGACGGCGGACGCGAGCTTCGTGTCGAAACTTCGGCGTCCGATCCGATCGCGGCGGGACGCACGGCGGCCGACGAGCTCCTGATCAAGCTCGGCCACGTGCCGCCGGCCGACGACGCGCGCGATTCGCCCGGCGAGCACGCGACGCTGCGCCAGCGCGTGACCGCCGCGGTGCTGTCGGGCCAGCTCGACGTCGCGCGCGATCTGATCCGGAATGCGCCGGACGCGCTTCGACAGACGCCCGAGATCGCGCTCAGTGAAGCGAAGATCGATTTCTTCGCGGGCCGCTACGCCGATAGCCGCGCGAAAATCGAAGCGCTGCTCGCGCGTCTCTCCGGCGACGCGCCGGCTGCGCTCCGTGGCCGCGCGCTCAATACGCTCGGCGCGGCGTATTTCCGCGAAGGAAAGCTCGACGACGCGGCACGCGCATATGGCGAATCGATCCGCCTCGTCGAGCACGCCGACGCGCCGGACGTGCTCGCGAACGCCTACATCGGCAGCGGCGGCATCGCGAGCCAGCGCTTGCGGCTCGACGAGGCGGCGAACGACTACGGTCGCGCGCGCACGCTGCTCGATCTCGGCAGCGATGCGTTCGGCGTCGCCGCGGTCGATCTCAATCTCGGCATGATCGCGCTGCAGCGCGGACAGCCGGCGGCCGCGTTGCCGACGCTGCGCAGTGCAGCCGAGCGGTTCGACCGGTTCGCGAACGAGGATGCGCTCGCGGCCGCGCTCGCCGCGACCGTCGACGCCGACATCGCGCTGCTCGACACGCGCGATGCGCTCGCGACCACCGATCGCTTCGCAAGCCTGCAATCGCGCGGCGGCAACGGGCGCGAGCGCTGGGAGCTCGTGCTCGCGCGCGCCCGCGCGCTCGGCGCCGCCGGAAAGCTCGGCGCCGCCGATGCGCTGCTCGCGCGACTCGCCGACGCGAGCGATGCCGCGCAG
>DASZWL010000167.1:0-21883 GCA_035546695.1 Rhodanobacteraceae bacterium
ACGTTCCTGGGGAGATTTCCGCAATGCGCTTTCTTTTCTGCATCGCCGCGATGGCGATCGGCGTTCCCGCGATGGCCGAAAAACTCACGATCGAACGCATCTACGGCGATCCCGATCTCAATGGGCCGAGCCCGCGCTCGCTCAAGATCGCGCCAGACGGTAGCCGCGTGACATTCCTGCGTGGCCGCGAGGACGATCGCAATCAGCTCGATCTCTGGGTCTTCGATGTTGAGAGCGGCACGACGCGGCGGCTCGTCGATTCGACCTCGCTCGGTCCCGCGCCCGAGCTTTCCGATGCGGAGAAGGCGCGCCGCGAGCGCGAGCGCATCGCGCAGCTTTCCGGCATCGTCTCGTATCGCTGGTCGCCGGACAGCCGCAAGCTCCTGTTCGGCGTCGGCGAGCGGCTCTGGCTCTACGATCTCGACGCGAAGCCCGGCGCGGAGCTGCGCGCGCTGACGCCGGCCGGGCTCGACGTCATCGATGCGCAGGTGTCGCCGAAAGGCCGCTACGTCTCGTTCGTCAGCCGACAGAATCTCTACACGATCGATCTTTCGAGCGGCAGGAACTACCAGCTGACACGCGATGGCGCAGGTGCGATCCACAATGCCGAGGCCGAGTTCGTCGCACAGGAGGAAATGGATCGCGCGACCGGCTACTGGTGGGCGCCCGACGATTCCGCGATCGCGTTCGAGCGCTACGACGAATCGCGCGTCGATCGAGTGCAGCGCACCGAGGTCTATGCCGATCGCACCGAAACGGTGACGCAGCGCTATCCCGCCGCCGGACGGCCGAACGTCACCGTCAAACTCGGCCTCGTGCACCCGCGTGCGGCGCGCGTGCGCTGGATCGATCTCGGCCACGATGCGGACATCTATCTCGCGCGCGTCAACTGGTTGCCGGACTCGAGCGCGCTCGCGTTCCAGCGCGAAGACCGCGCGCAGCAGCATCTCGATCTCGTCCACGTCGATGCCGACAGCCTGCATCAGCGCACGCTGCTGACCGAGACGAGCGCGACGTGGATCAATCTCCACGACGACCTGCGCTTCCTGAAGCACGAGGACGCCTTCGTCTGGGCGTCCGAAGCGAGCGGGCACAAGCATCTTTACGTCGTCGGACTCGACGGCAAGCGCCGCCGTGCGTTGACTTCCGGCGAGTGGGACGTCGACAAGCTGCTCGCGATCGACGAGGCGAACGGAAGCCTGTACTTCCTCGCCGGACGCGACGATCCGTTGCAGCAGCAGGTCTATGCGGCGCGGCTCGACGGCAGCGATGCGGCGACGCCGCGACGCATCAGCGCGGGCGAAGGCTGGCACGACGCCGATTTCGGCGAGGGCGCGAGCGCGTACGTCGATACGTATTCCGATCCGCTGACGCCGCCGCAGGTTTCGCTGCGCAAACCCGACGGCAGCCTCGTTGCCTGGATCGAGCCGAATGTCTTGAAGGAAGACCATCCGTACTGGCCGTATCGCGACAGCCTGATCGAGCCCGAGTTCGGCTCGATCGCGGCCGAGGACGGACAGAAGCTCTATTACCGCCTCTACAAGCCGGCCGGCTTCGATGCGAAGAAGCGCTATCCCGTGTTCATGACGTACTACGGCGGTCCCGGTCGCCAGTACGTCAACCGCGCGTGGGGCAATCACTTCGAGGAGTTCATGGCCGAGCACGGCTACGTCGTGTTCGCGCTCGACAACCGCGGCACGCCGCGCCGCGGTCGCGCGTTTTCCGACGCGATCTTCCGCCGGCTCGGCAAGGCCGAAGTCGCCGACCAGCTCGCGGGCGTCGACTGGCTTTCGCATCAGCCGTGGGTCGACGCGCATCGCATCGGCGTGTTCGGCTGGAGCTACGGCGGCTACATGACACTGATGCTGCTCGCGAACGCATCGGACCGCATCGCCGCCGGCGTCGCGGTCGCGCCGGTCACGGACTGGACGCTCTACGACACGCACTACACCGAGCGCTATCTCGGCACGCCGCAGACGAACGCGCAAGGTTACGAGCTATCGGGCGTCCTGCACTGGCTCGGCGGCTTGCGCTCGCCGCTGCTGCTCGTGCACGGCATGGCCGACGACAACGTGCTGTTCGCGAACTCGACGAAGCTGATGGCCGAGCTGCAGGATCGCGGAACGCAATTCCGGCTGATGACGTATCCCGGCGGCAAGCACAGTCTCTCGACGCCAGCGATGCGCAAGCACGTCTACACGCTGATCGCGGATTACTTCGACGAGATGCTGAAGACGGATCGCGAGCCGCGGAAACCTTGACGGAAGAGTAAGGCGCTGGGTCCCCCGCTTTCGCGGGGACGACGGCTTTTGCTCGGAGGACGGCCGTTTCGCGAAAAGCGAAACTCGTACAGCGCACACATGGTTTCGTCGTCCCCGCGCCTCTCGCAACGCGCGTCAGAACCGCCCGCTCTGATAATCGCGGATCGCCTGCACGATCTCTTCCTGCGTGTTCATCACGAACGGTCCGTACTTCGCGACCGGCTCGTTCAACGGCTTGCCGGCAACGAGGATCAGGCGCGCGGGTTCGTTTCCAGCAGAGACGAGCACGTCGTCTCCGCTCCGGTCGAGCACGGCGAGCTCGCCGCGTTGGATGCTGCGCGACGCATCCGCAGGACCGACATCGGCCGCGCCGCCGTACACATAGACGAACGCGTTGTGGCTCGACGGAATCGGAGCCGCGAAGCGCGCACCGGCATCGAGCGAAAGATCGAAATAGATCGGATCGACCGCGACGCCGCTGACCGGACCCGTTACATTGCCGAGCGTTCCGGCGAGGACGCGCGCGTGCACGCCGTCCGCAGGTTCGACTTCCGGAATGCGTTCCGGCGCGATGTCCTGGTAGCGCGGCGCCGTCATCTTGTCCTTCGCCGGCAGATTGACCCAGAGTTGGAAGCCCCACATCAGGCCGTTCTCCTGCTCAGGCATTTCCGAATGCACGATGCCTCGGCCCGCCGTCATCCATTGCACGCTTCCGGGGGTCAGCAAGCCCGAGTTGCCCTGGTTGTCGCCGTGACGCATGCGACCGGCGAGCATGTACGTGACGGTCTCGAAGCCGCGATGCGGATGGTCCGGGAAGCCGCCGATGTAGTCCGAAGCGCTGTCCGAGCGGAACTCGTCGAGCATCAAGAATGGATCGAGCATCTCGAGCGCGCGCTGGCCGATCACGCGCGTCAGCTTGACGCCGGCGCCGTCGGACGTCGGCTGGCCGCGCACGGTCTCGACGACGCGGCGGCTTTCCAGGACGGTAGAGTTCATGAGATCTCCGGGCGGCAAGCGATTTGGGATGCCTGCAAGATGCGCGCGGACAGGTCGCGCGACAAGGCGCACCGCGGGAACGCAGCGTCGCGCCCGCGCGACAATCGGCTTTCGCCGGAAGAAACGAGACATCACGCTTGCTGATGCATAGGGTGGGCTTCAGCCCACCGGATCACCACAAATTTCGGAGCGTTGCCGGTGGGCTGAAGCCCACCCTGTTGCGAATAGCGGCTTCAATGCACCCAGCGCCCACCGCGGCGGCGCGGCCTGCGCTGCGGCTCGAGCGATGCGTGCTGCGCCTGCTCCTCGCGCGTCGGCGGATGCTCGCGCCAATACGCGGCGATCGCGCCGACCGCGTTCGGGATCTGCGCGAGGCATTCGTCGTAATCGTCCTCGCCGAGCGGCGCGAATTCGGCGTCGCTCTCGAAGACGCCGTCGTCGATCGCGAGCGCGATGATCGGCCCCAGCATCTCCATCAGCTGCGAATCCTGGCCGAGCCGTCCTTCCCAGACCGGAGCGCGCAGATCGATGCCGCGCGAAAAGCCCTCGCACCAGCCGCGCGCGGTGAACGCGGCCGCGCCGTCGTCGCTGTCGAGCTCGCCGAGGATCGGCTCGTACGTGCCGGTCTCGAGCTCCGGCGCGATCGCGTCGTTGAGCCGCGCGAGCAGCGTCAGCACGCGCTCGCCCTCGTCGGAATCGGCGAACGGCTCGTGCAGCACTTCGGGCAGCCATTCGTCGGGCGTCGCGGGATCGGGGCCGATCGCGAGCGCGGTCAGAAGTCCATGCACGCCGTCGAGCAGCAGATCCTCGTCGCCGCCATGGCCGCGCAGGAAAGAGTCGAGCTCTTCGAGATCCTCGTCGCTCGGCGAAACGGGCCAATCGTCAGCTGCCATCGGCAATGTCCAGTGTCACGGGCGTATGGTCGGATGCGCGTTCCCAGGTTCGCGGCGCGCGATCGATCGCGGCGGCGCGGCAGTCGGTGCGCAATGCCTCTCCGGCAAGGATCAGATCGATGCGCAATCCGAGATTGCGGCGGAACGCGCCTTGCCGGTAATCCCACCAACTGTAGTGTCCGGCGTCTTCGTTGAACAGGCGGAAACTGTCGAAGAGACCGATGTCGAGCAAGCGCTTCAACGCGTCGCGCTCGGGCACCGAGCAGAGCACCTGCCCTTGCCACGCCGCGGGATCGTGCACGTCGCGATCGTCGGGCGCGATGTTGAAGTCGCCGAGCACGACGATGCGCGGATGGCGGCGGATCTCCTCGGCGAGAAACGCGGCGACCTTCGCGAGCCAGTCGAGCTTGTACGCGTATTTCTCGGTGCCGACCGCCTGGCCGTTGACGACGTAGAGATTGACGATGCGGATATCTCCCGCCGTCGCCGACAGGATGCGCCGCTGCGGATCGTCGAAGCCGTCGATGCCGTGCACGACGTCGACGAGCGGCGTGCGCGAGAGGATCGCGACGCCGTTGTAGGTCTTCTGTCCCGAGAATGCCGCGTGATAGCCCGCGCTTTCGAGCGCGGCAACCGGAAATTTCGAATCTTCGAGCTTCGTTTCCTGCAACGCGAGAATGTCCGGCCGCGCCTCGGCGCACCAGCGCTCGACGTGCGGCAGGCGCACGTTCAACGAGTTGACGTTCCAGCTCGCGATCTTCATGGCGTCAACGGCCGATCAGCGGATTGCGCACTGCGATCTGCGGAAAGCGGCTGAAGTCGCGATCGGCAGAGTAGAGCTCGCGTACGCCGTGCTGCACGCACAGCGCGGCGATGCGCGCGTCGTGCACTTTCGGGCCTTCGATCTTCGCCTCGCCGATCAACGCGCGAAGATTCGTCCAGTGCTTCGGCGTCTCGCCGAGCAGCACGAGCGAAGGCGAGTCGAGCCACGCGTCGATCTGCGCGATCGCGCGCGGCGCGGGTGTCGGCGGACGATAAATTCGCGGATGCGTCACGATCGCGAAGAACTCATGCACGCTCGGCCACGCGATCGACCACGCGTGCATGCCTTCGGCGAGCGTGCGGATGAGTTCGGCGGCGGGCGCGTGGAACTCGGAATCCTTGCGATGCGCGTAGACGAGGATGTTCGTGTCGACCGCGATCACGCATCGTGTCCGTAGGCGAGATCGCGGATGCGCTCCCACGATGCCGATCGAAGCTCCGGCGCGATGCCCTCGCCATCAAATGCCTCGTCGCTGAGCGTGAACGCGGCGTAATGCGCGCGATGCTCGGCGACGCGCCAGCGCAGGCCGCTCTCGACAAGCGCGCGCACGGTCGTGCCTTCCTCGGCGGCGATCGCTTTCGCTTCTTCGAGCAGAGAGTCGGCAATCTCGAAAGTTGTCTTCATATATGGGTAGCTATATCGCGCGATATGGTGATATTACCAGATGGTATATATAGAGTAAAGACAACGACTTATAGAGTGGGCCTTTGCCCACCGCCGTTCTTCGGGCAAAAAACCGGTGGGCCGAGGCCCACCCTATGCGAGCCCGTAGCTTTTCAGGAGCGCGTCGGGCTTCGGCTCGCGGCCGCGGAATTCGACGAAGCTTTCGAGCGCTGGCCGCGATCCACCGACGGCGAGGATCGCTTTGCGATATGCGTCTCCGACGTCGCGATTGAAGATGCCTTCCTGCTCGAAGCGATCGAACGCATCGGCCGAAAGCACCTCGGCCCAGAGATAGCTGTAATAGCCCGCCGCGTAGCCGCCCGCGAAGATGTGCGTGAACGCATGCGGAAAACGCTGCCATGCGGGCGGAATGATCACCGCGACCTCGCGCCGCACTTCGTCGAGGATCTCGAGCGCGCGCGCGCCGCGCGCCGGATCGAACTCGCGATGGATGCGGAAATCGAACAGCGCGAACTCGAGCTGGCGCACGAGGAACAAGCCCGCGTGGAAATGCCGCGCGGCGTTCATGCGATCGAACAGCGCGTCGGGCAGGCGCTCGCCGGTCTTGTAGTGACGCGCGAAAAGATCGAGCGCCTCGCGCTGCCAGCCGAAGTTCTCCATGAACTGGCTCGGCAGTTCGACAGCGTCCCATTCGACGCCGCTGATGCCGGCGACGCCGGGGTAGTCGACTTCGGTCAGAAGATGATGCAGGCCGTGGCCGAACTCGTGGAACAGCGTCAGCACGTCGTCGTGCGTCAGCAGCGATGGTGTCGTCGCGGTCGGCGGCGCGAAGTTGCAGGTCAGGAATGCGACCGGCTGCTGCGTCGCGCCGTCATGGCGGAAGCGACTCAGACAGACGTCCATCCATGCGCCGCCGCGCTTGCCGGACCGCGCGTAAAGATCGACGTAGGCTCCGGCGAACACGCGGCCGTCCGCGTCGACGAGATCGTAGTAGCGCACGTCCGGATGCCAGACGTCGACGCCGTCGCGACGCTTCAGCGAAACGCCGAACACGCGCCCGGTGATCGCGAAGAGGCCGTCGATGACCGCATCGAGCGCGAAATACGGCTTCAGCTCCTCCTCGTTGAGCGCGTACTTGCGCTCGCGAAGCTTCTCCGATGCGTAGCCCGTGTCCCACGGTTCGAGATTCGCGATATCGAGCTCGTTGGCCGCAAACTCGCGAAGCTCAGCGAGCTCGCGCTCGGCGACCGGCTTCGCGCGCGCGGCAAGATCGCGCAGGAACGCGAACACCGCGTCCGGCGAGGGCGCCATCTTCGTCGCGAGCGATTCCTCGGCCGAATCATGGAAGCCGAGCAATTGCGCGGCCTCGTGGCGCAGCGCGATGATCTTCTCGATGCGCGCGGAATTGTCGAAACGCCCGGCGTCGGGACCCTGATCCGACGCGCGCGTCTGGTACGCGCGATAGACGCGCTCGCGCAGCGCACGGTCGTCCGCGTAGGTCAGCACGGCCTGCACGCTCGGTTGCTTCAGCGTGACGAGCCAACCTTCGAGCTGCTTTTCCTCGGCGTATGCGCGCAACACGGCGCGGCCGGATTCGGGAATGCCGGCGAGACCGGCTTCGTCCGCAATCGTCTCGCTCCACGCATCGGTCGCGTCGAGCACGGCGTTCTCGAAATCGGTCGAGAGCTTCGCAAGCTCGTTCGCGATCTCGCGGAAACGCGATTTCGCCGGCTCTTCGAGCGCGACGCCTGAAAGGCGGAAATCGCGCAGCTCGTGCTCGACCAGCGTCCGCGCCGCACGCGGCAGAGCCGCGAAATCGTCGCGTCCCGCGACCGCGTTGAACGCGGCATAAAGCTCGCGATTCTGGCCAAGCTCGCTCGCGTGCTCGACGATCTTTTCCTGCGCGGCGGCGTACGCCTCGCGCAGCGCCTCGGAATCCTTGACGCCGTGCAGATGCGAAACCGGCGCCCACGCGCGGTTCAAGCGGTCCTCGAGCTCCTCGCCCGCGAGCACGACATCGGCGAAATCGCGCGGCGCATCGCTCGCGAGCAGCGCGTCGATGCGCGCGCGATAGTCGGCGAGCAGCGCGTCGACGGCGGGCTCGACATGGGCTGGCGTGATCGCCGAGAAGCGCGGAAGGCCTTCAGACGCGAGCAGAGGATTCGGATCGGACATGGCGGACATTGCGAGGATGCGGCCCGGAAACTTGGAGCAGGTCCGCGTCGAAATCAAGCCGACCGGCGCCGCGCCGCGCGGAACGCGCGCCGGGCGGTGCTAGGCTTGGCGCGACTGTCGATTCCGGTTCCCTGCATGAACATCCGGCCTTACCTCGACCGCACTCCGATCCTCGGCGCCCGCGTCTACGTCGATCCGGCCGCGCTCGTCATCGGCGACGTCGAGCTCGGCGACGACGCCTCGCTCTGGCCGTTCGCGGTCGCGCGCGGCGACGTGCACTACATCCGCATCGGCGCGCGCACGAACGTGCAGGACGGCGCCGTGCTGCACGTGACGCACGACGGCGAATACACGCCGGGTGGCTTCCCGCTGATCATCGGCGACGACGTGACGATCGGTCACGGCGCGATCGTCCACGCGTGCACCGTCAAGGACGCATGCCTGATCGGCATGAACGCGACCGTGCTCGACGGCGCCATCGTCAACAAACACAGCCTCGTCGCGGCGGGCGCGGTCATTGCGCCCGGCAAGATCGTCGGCGAAGGCGAGCTCTGGATCGGCAATCCCGCGCGGCGCGCGCGCATGCTATCGGACGAAGAGATCGAGCGCCTGTACTACTCGGCGCGGCACTACGTGAAGCTCAAGGATCGGTACCTCGGATGATTCGTCGCCGACGGACGGCCTATGCCGCGCCGGGATCCGTCGAGCGTTCGAGCGCTTCGAGCGTCGCCATCGCCTGATCGCGGCTCGCACCGCACATCGAAAGCGAAGGAGGGAGACGCCGGCAGACCTCCGGGCGCTCGGGCCTGCCGAAGATTGCGCAGCGGTAATCTTCCGTCAGCTGCACGCAGCGCACGCCGGCCGGCTTACCGTTCGGCATGCCGGGAATCGGCGATGAGATCGACGGTGCGATGCAGCAGGCGCCGCAGCGGGCGCGGCATTCCATCGTCACGCTCCGTCGATCGCTAGCGGACGCTCGCTTCGAAGCGCATCGAAGACCGGCGTCGTGTCGGGCGTTCTTCCATGCCAGATCGCGAACGATGCGGCCGCCTGCTCGATAAGCATGCCGAGACCGTCGGTCACGCGCGGTGCGCCAGCTTCGCGCGCGGCGCGCAGAAACGCGTGAGCAGCATCGCCATAAGCAAGGTCGTAGCAAAGTGTCGACGGCGTGACGAGCGACGGCGGCCATTCGAGAGGTGCGGTGCCGTGACCCGCGGCCGTCGCGTGCACGATGAGATCGAACGTGCCGACATCATCGAGCGCGCTCCATTCGATCGGTCGGACACGCGACGCGTCTCCGATCGCAGTCGCGAGATCTTCGGCGCGCGCGCGCGTTCGGTTCGCGATCGCAAGCGTCGCGACGTCCGCGTCGGCCAGAGCGAACGCGACCGCGCGCGCGGCGCCTCCGGCGCCGAGCAGCAGGCAGCGTCGGCCGCGAGGATCGAAAGATTGCCGTTCGCGCAGATCGCCAAGGAACCCCGCGCCGTCGGTGCTGTCGCCATGCCAGCCGCTGGTGATTCGAACGAGTGTGTTGACGCTGCCGCATCGTCGTGCGCGGTCCGTCAGCTCGACGCAAACCGCGAGCGCATCCTGCTTCAGTGGCAGCGTGATGTTCGCGCCGATGCCGCCTTCTTGCGCGAATGCATCGAGCGCGCGAGCGAAATCGTCGCGGGCGGCTTCGATCGCACGGTAATCGAGCGCGACGCCGAATTGCGTCGCGAACATCGCATGGATGCAGGGCGACAGCGAATGCGCGATCGGCTGGCCGAAGACGGCGTACAGCGCGTGCATCGCAGCCTCTCAGCGTCGTCCCCGCGAAAGCGGGGACCTAGCGCCTTCTCTGTGCGCTTGAAAAGTCATCGGGTCCCCGCTTTCGCGGGGACGACGAAGGTAGGGACGTTCATGCATGGCGTGCAATGCGCGCTCAGCGCATCTCTTTGAGCCACTTCGCGGCTTCCATCGCGAAATACGTCAGCACCGCATCCGCGCCGGCACGGCGGATGCCGGTTAACGCCTCGAGCACGCACGCGCGCTCGTCGAGCCAGCCGTTCGCGAACGCGGCTTTCAGCATCGCGTATTCGCCGCTGACCTGGTACGCGAACGTCGGCACGCCGAAGCGCTCTTTCGCGCGCCGCACGATGTCGAGATACGGCATCGCAGGCTTGACCATGATCAT
This sequence comes from Rhodanobacteraceae bacterium, assembly GCA_035546695.1. Lineage (GTDB taxonomy): Bacteria > Pseudomonadota > Gammaproteobacteria > Xanthomonadales > Rhodanobacteraceae > Dokdonella_A. Next base: position 9,949 of record DASZWL010000167.1, read on the forward strand.
GTCGGCGCCTTCGTCGAGATCGAGCGCGATCTCGCGCAGCGCTTCGTCGGAATTCGCCGGATCCATCTGGTACGTGTGCTTGTTGCCCTTGCCGAGATTGCCGGCCGAGCCGACGGCGTCGCGGAACGGTCCGTAGAACGACGATGCGTACTTCGCCGAGTAGGCGAGAATGCGCGTGTGGACGACGCCCGCGGCTTCGAGCGCGTCGCGGATCGCGCCGATGCGCCCGTCCATCATGTCCGACGGCGCGACGACGTCGGCGCCGGCCTCGGCGTGCGAGACGGCCTGTCTGACCAGCGCCGCGACGGTCTCGTCGTTGACGACGTAGCCGCTCTCATCGACGAGCCCGTCCTGCCCGTGCGTCGTGAACGGATCGAGCGCGACGTCGGTAATGACGCCGAGCTCGGGCAGCTCTTTCTTGAGCGCGCGCACGGCGCGTTGCGCGAGCCCGTCCGGATTCCACGCTTCCCGCGCATCGAGACTCTTCGCCTCGGGCGGCGTGACCGGAAACAGCGCGATCGCCGGAATGTTGAGTGCGTGCGCCTCGGTCGCATCGCGCACGAGCTCGTCGATCGAGACGCGCTCGATGCCGGGCATCGACGGCACGGCCTCGCGCTTCGCGCGACCCTCGTGCACGAACACAGGCAGGATCAGGTCGGACGGCGCGAGGTCGGTCTCGCGCATCAGAGCGCGCGAGAACGCGTCGCGGCGCATGCGGCGCAGGCGGATTTTCGGATACGGCATGCGGGATCGGGCGAAGGAAAGCGCCCATTGTACGCGCGCATCGGTTCGAGCAGCCGCACGCTGAACGCAATGCCCGCAATGCCCGACGCTGCAACGGAAGCGGCCGGCTGGATTATGCTTCGGCGCATCGCCGCACCGGGACAGAGCGGCGGTTCGGGCAGGGGGCTCGACGGCCGTATGAACGGAAGTGCCGTGCGGTACGCGAGTTGGCTTGGCGGATCGCGCGTCTTCGTCGCGGCCATGCTCGTTACGGGTGCGCAAGCGACTTCGGCGGCCGACGTCGCCGCGCTCGCGCCCGGCGGATCGCGCGTCGAAAGCGTCGCGCCAGGCAAGGAGCGCATCGGCACCGTTTCGCTCGACCAAGGCCAGAGCGCGACGCTGACGCTGCGCCAGAATGACCCGGGCGCGATCGAGCTTCGCTGGAACGCCGCCGGCGCCGCGCCGCGCGCGCTGCGTACCGAAGCGGGCCGCAGCGCGGCCTTGCGCGTGCCTCTCGTCGCCGACGCGCGAACGACGTGGACGATCACGGTCGTCGCCGCGAAGCCGGCCGCGGCGCGCTACACGATCTCGTTGACGACCGCGCGCGCCGCATCGGCTGCCGATCGCGATCTCGCGGCATCGGCCGCGGCGCTTGCCGATGCCGAGGCGCTCCGCGCGAAAGGCGACAAAGCCGTCGCGGACGAAGCGCGCTCCCGGTACGCGCAGGCGATCGAAGCCGCGCGCCGCGGCGGTGATGCCTGCGCCGTGCGTCACGCCTATGTCGCGCTGTCGGGATTCGCGCACGACATCGTCGATGCAGAAGCGCAGAAGGCCGCGGCCGACGCGGCGCTCGCCGAGCCGTGCAGCGAAGGCGTCGCGGATCGCGCGCTCGCCGAGCGCCTCTCGGGAAGTGCGTCGATCAACCAGGGCGATTTCGCGACCGGTGCGCGCGAGACCGCGCGCGCAGTCGCCTCGTTCCGCGAGACCGGCGACGTGCACGAGGAAGGCATCGCGTTGCGCAATCTCGGGCTCGCCTACACCGAATCGGGCGAGACCGGCAAAGGGCTCGCGACGACGCGCGCCGCATTGAAAGCTGCCGAAGCGACCGGCGATGCGCATCTGCTCGCGCTCGTGCGCAACGATCTCGCGTTCGTCTACAACGCGCGCGGCGAGTTCGCGCTTGCGATCGATGCGTACCGGCAGACGCTCGATGTGCTGAAGGCGAATCCATATCCGATGGCCGAAGCCGTTGCGTGGATCAACCTCGGCATCGCCTATGCACAACTCGGCGACGGCGACGAGGCGATGGCCGCGTATGCCAAAGGCGAGCGCGTCGCCGCATCGGTCGATTGCTGGTCGTGCCTCGCGGAGATCGATGTCGATCGCGGCGACGATCTGCTCGACGGCGGCGACGCCGCGGCTGCGCGGGCAGCGTATCAGCGTGCGCTCGACGTCGCGAGCGCGCACGATCTCGTGCGCCAGCGCGCCGAAGCGCTGCGCGGTCTCGGCCGCTGCGCGATGGCGGCGAGCGAATGGACGCAGGCGCGCACGTTGCTGGAATCGGCGCGCGAGGATCTGCACCGCACCGGCGGACGCGTCAACGAATCGGTCGCGTGGGCGCTGCTCGGTGATCTCGAAAACCGGCTCGGCCACGCCGATGCGGCGCGAAGGAATTACGCCGAAGCGCTGACGCTCGCGCGCGAAGCCGACAACCAGGCCTGGCAGGCGATCGCACACGCGAGCCTCGCGCGCGTCGCCGAATCCTCGGGCGATCTCGACATCGCGCGCCGCGAGATCGACGAGGCGCTCGCGCTGATCGAATCGGAGCGCACGCGCATCGGTGCGCCGGATCTGCGCACGAGCTACTTCGGCACGAAGCGCGCGTATTACGCGCTCGACGTCGACATTCTCATGCGGCTCGATCGCGCGAAGCCCGGTGCTGGCTACGCGGCGGAAGCGCTCGCCGCGGCCGAGCGCGCCCGCGCCCGCGAACTGCAGGATCAGCTCGCGGGCCGCGCAATCAATGTCGATCGCGACGTCGATCCCGCGCTGCTCGCGGCCGAGCGCGACGCGGCCGATCGATTGCACGCGCTCGCTTACCAGCTTTCGCAGCTCGGCGAGCATGACGATGCGAAGCGGAGCGTGCTACTCACGCAAATCGACGAGGCGAGTCGCGCGCTCGACGCGGCGCGCGGGAGCATCCGCGCCGCGAATCCGCGTTACGCGGAGCTGACGCATCCGGAAGCGCCGACGAGCGAAGAAATCCGGAACGATCTGCTCGATGCTCGCGTCGTCGTGGCCGAGTACTGGCTCGGCGACGAGCGAAGCTATCTCTGGATCGTCTCGCGAGACGCGCTGCAAGCGTTCGAGCTGCCCTCGCGCGCGACGGTCGAGAAGCAGGCGCGCGCGTTGCGCGAGAAGATCCTCGCGCCGGCCGGTATCGCGCCCTCGGTGTCGATCGAGCAGCGCGCGGCCGACGAGGCCGCCGGCATCGAAGCGGTGCGCGCGGCCGCGTCATCGCTCGCGGCGACGATCCTGCCGAAGGAAGCGCGTGCGCTACTCGGTCGCGACGTCGCCGTCGTCGCTGACGGCGGATTGCTGACGCTGCCCTTCGCGGTGCTCGACGACGAGGCCGCGCCGCGCGCCTATGTCTATTTGCCTTCGCTTGGTGCGCTACGCGGATTGCGCGCGCTGCCGCGCTCTCCGGCGCCGGAGAAAGCCGTCGCGATCATCGCCGATCCCGTGTTCCGCGCCGACGACGAGCGGCTCGGTGGCCGCGTCGCGAAAATCGCGTCAACGAAATCAGCAGCACCCGATGACGCGCTCGTGCTGCGTGCCGCGGCCGACGTCGGCATCGCCGATCTGCCGCGCCTGCCGCGCACGCGCGACGAAGCCGACGCGATCGCCGCGCTCGCCGATCGCGGCGCGTCATGGATCGCGCTCGACTTCGCGGCGAACCGCGCCGCGGCGGTCGGTGCGGACTGGTCACGCTACGGCATCGCGCATTTCGCGACGCATGCGCTCGTCAACGAAAGACATCCCGAGCTCTCGGGCATCGTGCTGTCGCTGTACGACGCCAAAGGCCGCGCGGAGGACGGCTTCCTGCGCGCCAACGACATCTACAACCTGCATCTGCCGGCGTCGCTCGTCGTGCTCAGCGTGTGCGAGTCGGCGGTCGGCAAGAGCGTCGGCGGCGAGGGACCGGCGAATCTCGCGCGCGCATTTTTCTATGCCGGCACGCCGCGCGTCGTCGCGAGCCTGTGGCCGGTCGACGATCGCGCCAGCGTCGCGTTCATGCGCGCGTTCTACGCCGCGCTGCTCGAAAGGAATCGACGACCGCAGGAAGCGTTGACCGACGCGGCGCGCGCGCTGCGCGAGAATCCCCGCTGGCGCGCGCCGTACTACTGGAGCGGCTACGTGCTCGAAGGCGACTGGCGATGAGCGGCGCCGCGTCCGCGCCGCGTGACGACGCATTCGCGGCGCTGATGGCGCGCCTCAACGCGGACGGACCCGAAGCGATCGGCTACGAAGCGTTGCGGCGGCGGCTGATCCGCTTCTTCTGGGTCTATGCGCCGGCTGAAGCCGACGAGCTCGCCGACGTCGCGCTCGACCGGCTCGCGCGCAAGATCCACGAAGGCGTCGCCGTCGCGGCAATCGTTCCGTACACGCTCGCGATCGCCCGTCTCGTGCTGCACGAAGCGCGGGCGCGGAATGCGCGCCGGCAGAGCGCCGAGATCGATCCGGCGCTGATCGCGGCCGACGACCACGGCGACGCGTCGGAAGACGAAGCCGCGTTCGCCGCGCTGACGGCCTGTCTCGAAGCCTCGGGCAGCGACGCGCGCGCTCTGATCCTTTCGTATTACGACGCCGACGGCGCGCTGCGCATCGCGACGCGCCAGCGCCTCGCGGCCGAGCGCGGCATCTCGCTCAATGCGCTGCGTAACCGCGCGCTGCGTCTTCGCGAAGCGCTCGAAGCCTGCGTGCGGGCGCGGCTCGGTCCCGCGGAGCCGCCGTGATGGAAGGGCCGCTCGCCTCACTGGTTTTCGAACGGGCGCGTTCGCGCGCCGACGGAATTCCGAGATGACCGAACCGACCGATCCGATCCTGCGCGCCTGGCTGCTCGGCAGCCTGCCGACGGCCGAGGTAGAGGCGCTGGAGCTGCGCGTGCTGCGCGACGACGATTTCGGCGCGCGTCTTCGCGAGATCGAGACGGATCTGCTCGACGATCTCGCTGCAGGCCGGCTCGCTCCGGACGAGCGTGAGCGCGCGGAGGCGCGCTTCGGCGCGAGCGCATTCGGACGCACGCGCCGGCGCATTGCGCGTGCGCTCCTGCGGGCGCGAGCTTCGTCGGCAAATTCCGGCGCATCGACTCGGCGTTCCGGCATCGCCGGCACGTCGAGCCGCCGTCCGCGCGGCCGCTGGATCGCGGCGGCTCTCGCCTCAGCAGCCGGAATCCTCGTCGCCGTCGGACTCTGGCGTCACGCACCGTCCGATCACGCAGACGCGACGATCACGCTACTCGCCGATCGCCAGCGCGGCACCGGCGTCGAAGCGATCGATGTGCCGCGCGAGGCGAAGACGATCCGGCTCGAGGTCGAGACCGATCGACTCGATGCTCGCTACGCGCTGCGCATCGAGGACGAAACCCACGAGACGTTCCAGGTCGATGGCCTCGCGCCACGCGTGGCCGGGCCTTACATGTTCGTCGAGGCCCTCGTGCCGAAATCCACGCTCGACGGCGGCGAGCACACGGTGCGATTGCGCGTCTCCGGCGGCAACGCGCAGAGCGCGAGCTGGTCGATCCGCCTGCGCGACGAGTAAGTGACAGGCAGCATCGCGCTCGCGCGTCGTAACCGCACTGGCCCAGTCACTTCCTGACAGGCCGATGCCCGTCCAAACGCCGTTGCGCCACGGAAAAGGCCTCTTTTTCCGACCGCCGGTGACAGGTTTGGCCGCGAAACTTCGTATGTAGAAGCTGAAATCGGTGTCCGAAGCGTCAAGCACGTCGCAATTCCCGCGTTTTACGGTTCGACGAGGCGCTTTTTTCTGCTGCTGGGGCACCTTTTTTGCTTCGAAGCGATCGATCTGCTGAGTTTTCGGCCAGCCGGGATTCAGCGGAGAGTCGGCGGCCTGCACCGATAATGTTAAGCACTTGTTATTCAAAGCGGTCTGTGCTTAGATTAAGGTGCAGTATCAGCTTTTTGATCTAAGTTATTGTAGAGAGATAAGAAAATGCTTTCCCCGATGATCTTGATGGCGCTCGTCGCCCTTGGCGCTCTCGCCCTCGCGTCGATCCGCCGGATTCCCGAAGGTCAGGTCTACACGCTGCGCCGCGTCGGCGGACACACGCGCGTCGTGCCGTCGGGCACGCATTTCATGGTTCCGCTCATCGAGCGGGTCGCGCACAAGATCAGCCTGACCGGCGCCCGGGTTCCGGTCGACGGGCTCGTCGCTCCGGACGGCCGCTACAAGGGCATCGTCTACTTTCAGGTGCTCGATCCGGTGCGCGCCGACCGCGTCATCGACGGCGTCGACGGCCTCGTCCAGACGCGCACGCGCACGCTTTTCGGCGAAGCCGATCTGCCGGCCGGCGAGAACGGCCGGCGCCTGTGGCTGAAGCAGGCGCTGAATTCCGATTTGCGCGAGCGCGGGCTGATCGTGACGCGCGTCGATCTCGATTCGCTGCACGGCGTCGATACGCTGCACTGATCGGCGCTTCGCCCGATCGACATCGATCCGCGCCATCGATCGGCGTCGCGCTGGCAACGCGCGGCGGCGAATCCGATACTGCACGGACGTCATTGCACGCGCAGCGCGCGCAACCCGCTGGCAGCCGCTTCGGACCGTACGTTTCAGATGGCAGATCGTGATTCGCTGCGGGCTCGTCTCGTCGCCGGCCTCTCCGCGCTCGATGTCGCACTCGATGCGGACGCGATCGAGCGTCTGCTCGATTACGTCGACCTGCTCGTGCGCTGGAACGGCGCGTTCAACCTGACCGCCGTCCGCGATCCGGCCGAGATGGTCACGCGCCATCTGCTCGATTCGCTCGCGATTCTGCCGTATGTCATCGGCGCGACGCTGGTCGACCTCGGCAGCGGCGCGGGTCTGCCGGGTATTCCGATCGCGATCGCGACGCCGGGGCGCGAGATCGTGCTCGTCGATTCGAACGGCAAGAAGGCGCGCTTCCTGCGCGAGGCCGTCCGCCGGCTCGGGCTCGCGAAGACGCGCGTCGCCGAATCGCGCGTCGAGGACCTCGAAGGCACGTTCGACTGCATCACGGCGCGCGCGTTCGCGAGCCTCGGCGACATGCTCGCGTGGGGCGGGCATCTGCTCGCTCCGGACGGGCGCTGGCTGGCGCTGAAAGGGCGGTTTCCGGACGACGAGCTTGCCGGCGTGCCGGACGCGTTCGAAGTCGAGAAGACGATCGAGCTGGAAGTGCCGGGGCTCGACGCGGAGCGGCACCTCGTCATTCTGAGACGACGACTCGATCAGCGTTGACTCTCAGTTGTGGTCCCTTCTCCCGCTTGCGGGAGAAGGTGCCGGCAGGCGGATGAGGGGAATCTTGGTATGTCGTCTCAAGTTTGCCCTCACCCGCGCCTTCGGCGCGACCTCTCCCGCAAGCGGGAGAGGTGAAAACTGAGATTCGACGCTAATCAGGAACGGCGGATACGGACCGGCTAGAATCCCACCCCCCGGCTCTGCCGCGCCGGATTTTCGGGGCCCGGTTGCACCCTCCATGACGCGCATCATCGCCATCGCGAACCAGAAAGGCGGAGTCGGCAAGACGACGACGGCGGTCAATCTCGCCGCCGCGCTCGCCGAGACGAAGCGCCGCATCCTGCTCGTCGATCTCGATGCGCAGGGGAACGCGACGATGGCGTCTGGCATCGACAAGCGCACCGCGAAGCCGAACGGTTGCAACGTGCTGCTCGAGGAGGCGCCGATCGAGAACGCGATCGTCGCGACCGAAGGCGGCTTCGATCTCCTGCCCGGCAGCCTCGATCTCACCGCGGCCGAACTGAAATTGATGGATGCGCTCGCGCGCGAGTCGCGGCTCAAGGAGCAGCTCGCGAAGCTCGGCGATCGCTATCACACGATTTTGATCGATTGTCCGCCGACGCTGCATCTCTTGACGATCAACGCGCTGACCGCCGCGCATGGCGTGCTGATTCCGGTGCAGTGCGAATACTTCGCGCTCGAAGGGCTGTCGAGCCTGATCGACACGGTCAAGGCCGTGCGCCAGCGCCTCAATCCGAAGCTCGAGATCGAGGGCTTGCTGCGCACGATGTACGACGTGCGCAACAATCTCGGCAACGAAGTGTCCTCGCAATTGACCAAGCACTTCGGCGAGAAGGTGCTGCGCTCGATCATCCCGCGCAACATCCGCCTTGCCGAGGCACCGAGCCACGGCAAGCCGATCAATCTGTACGATCGCGAATCACGCGGCGCGATCGCCTATCTCGGCCTTGCCGGCGAGATGCTGCGGCGCGAGCGCATGCCGGTCCCCGCAAGCCCGGCGCCGCATTGATAGGGTGGGCCTCGGCCCACCGTTGTTGACGATGGTGGGCCAAGGCCCACCCTATGAAGGACACACAGCTCCATGGCGGCGAAAAAGCGCGGACTCGGACGCGGGCTCGATGCCCTTCTCGGCGGCGATGCCGAGGCGGAAACGTCGACCGTGAGCGACGGCGAGCTGCGCACGCTCGCTATCCACTCGATTCAGCCGGGCCGCTATCAGCCGCGCCATGCGATGGATCCCGAACGTCTCGAAGAGCTCGCTGCGTCGATCCAGGCGCAGGGCGTCATCCAGCCCGTCGTCGTGCGCGAGATCGCGAAGGATCGCTACGAGCTGATCGCCGGCGAGCGACGCTGGCGCGCGGCACAGAAAGCGGGGCTCGAAGAGATTCCGGCGCTCGTCAAGGCCGTACCGGACCAGGCCGTCGTCGCGATGGCGCTGATCGAGAACATCCAGCGCGAGAACCTCTCGCCGCTCGAAGAGGCGCAGGCTCTCTCGCGGCTGATCCAGGAATTCCATCTGACGCATCAGGAAACCGCCGAAGCGGTCGGCCGCTCGCGCGCGATGATCTCGAACCTTTTGCGCCTGCTCGACCTACCGGCCGAGGTCAAGCGCCTGCTCGACGAGCGCAAGCTCGACATGGGCCACGCACGCGCTCTCGCGACGCTGTCCGAACAGCGCGCGACGGCGCTCGCGCTCGAAGCGGCCGAGCACGATTGGTCCGTGCGCGAGCTCGAAGAAGCCGTGCGGCGCGCCGAGGCGCCGAAAGGCAAGACCCGCAAGCCGATGCCGCGCGATCCGAACATCGCCGCGCTCGAGCGCGATCTCGCCGAGAAGCTCGCGACGCGCGTCGTTATCGCGCATGCGCGCTCGGGGCGCGGCAAGCTCGTGATCCACTATCACAGCGTCGACGAGCTCGACGGCATCCTCGAACGGCTGCATTGATCACGAACGCTTGACGGTTCTTGCGCGTTTCGGCGCGTAGTGGGGGTTTTCACTCTCGTTTCGCCGAAAGCGCCGACGCATGCTCCCTCCCCTGCGCGGAAACGGTCGCGCAGCGACGCTACACACCGGAGGAGCCATGAACCGCACGACTGCATTCGCGGGCACGTTGCTGGCGCTGTTCGCCGTTACGGCGTCCGCTACCGACTACACCGTCATCGCACGCCCGAACCGTACGTTCGACCCGCCGACGCTGTCGATCAACGTCGGTGACCGCGTCATCTTCAAGAACGATCCAGACGGCCCAGGTTTCCACAACGCGGAATCCGATACCGGCGCCATCACGGAATTCCGCTGCGCCAATGGCTGCGACGCCGACGGCGGCAACGGCGATCCCGACAACAATCTCTGGAGCGCGACCGTTACGTTCCCGACCGCTGGCACGATCGGCTATCACTGCGAAGTGCACGAAGGTTCCGGCATGGTCGGCACGATCACGGTCAACGACGTCGGCGCGCCGGTCGTCGAAGTCGATCCCGGCACGCTCGCCGCGACCGTCGAAATGGGCGGCGCTTCGGTCGTTCCGCTCTCGATCGGCAACGGCGGCGATGCGGATCTCGAATGGAGCGTCGACACCGCACCGACCGACTGCGCGACGCCCGACACGGTGCCGTGGCTTTCGCTCGCGCCGACGGAAGGAACCGTCATCGCGGGCGGCGAGCCGGCGGCCGTCGACGTCACGATGGACGCGGCCGCGCTCGATCCCGGCGTCTACGACGCGAACGTCTGCGTGCACAGCAACGACGCGGCGAACGCGCTCGTCGGCGTGCCGGTCGAGTTCACGGTGACCGCGCCGGACGAGATCTTCACGAACGGCTTCGACCCGGCGCCCTAGAGCGTCGTCCGTGGTCTGCACTAGCAGGCTGGCTTTGAACAGCCTGCTAGCTTGTGCGGCGGCCGCCGGCCGCTAAGATCGGCATCCGGCCATCCCGGAACGAGATCGCGAATCGATGCCGGCGACTGCAAGCCAAGGCGCCGAACCCCGGTCCTCGACTGCTGTGAGCACCCGCCAGCAGCAGTTCGAGGCCCTCGTGCGCGCGCATTCCGGCGAGCTTTATCGATATGCGTACTGGCTTTCGGGCGAGAGCGCGTTGGCGCAGGATCTCGTCCAGGAGACGTTCCTGCGCGCGTGGCGCTCGCTCGATTCGCTGCGCGAGACGGTCGCGGCGAAGTCATGGCTGACGACGATCCTCCGCCGCGAGCACGCGCGGCTCTACGAGCGGAAGTCGATGCCGACGACCGATCTCGCCGATCTCGATCTCTCCGACACCGCACCGGGCCCCGAGCGCACCGGCGAGGATGCGGTCATGCGCGCCGCGATCGCGAAGCTCGAGCCGAAATACCGCGAGCCGCTCGTGCTGCAGGTGCTCGGCGGATTCTCGTGCGAAGAGATCGCAAGGCAGCTCGGCCAGACCGAAGCCGCCGTCATGACGCAGGTGTTCCGCGCACGGCAGAAGCTAAGGTCGATGCTCGAAGGCGAAGAACGAGAGGCGGAGATCCATGGACTGCCTTGAGTTCCGCCGACTTCTTGGCAGCGATCCGCGGGTCGCGGATCCGCGCGCGCGCGCGCATCTCGAAAGCTGCCCGCGCTGCCAGGACGCGTTCGCGCGCGCGCAGGCGTTCGAAGCGCACATCGCGAGCGCACTCGCGGTGGCAGTGCCCGAAGGGCTCGCCGATCGCGTGCTGCTCTCGCAGCTGACGGCCGAACGGCAGCGGCGCCGCGGCTTCCGCTATGGCTGGATCGCGCTCGCGGCCGCGGCGGCACTCGTCGTCGCGGTCGGGCTCGTGCGCCGCGAAGGCGCCGCGCGCTCGTTGCCCGATCTCGTCGTCGCGCACGTGAACGGACCCGAGCGGCCGGCGCTGGCGCTGCGCGCGCCGGTTCCGTCGAACGACGTCGAGAGCGCCTTTGCCGATCGCGGCGTGCACCTCGCTTCGGTACCGGGCGGCATCAGCTACGTGCACAAATGTCCGGTCGGCGATTACCGCACCGTGCACATGGTCATGCCGAAGGACGACCGGCCCGTCAGCGTTCTCTATGTGACGCACTATCACGCGTCCGGCGTCACGGACTTCGAGCGCGGCGCGCTGCGCGGCCGCGAAGTGCCGGTCGCGGACGGCACGCTCGTGATGGTCGCCGAGAACGCCTCGAGCTTCGATGCGATCGAGCACGACTGGCGCGATGCGATCGAGGGATCGGCCGAGATCGCGACCGGGAGTCGCTGATCCATCCCGAGTCGTGAGCCCATAGGGTGGGCCTCGGCCCACCCGTCGTCGATTCGCTGGCAAAGCGGTGGGCTGAAGCCCACCCTATGGGAATCATGCGGCGATTCCGGCGCGATCGGCGATAATCCGCGCTCCCGCGCCGCGTCTTCGTGCCATGCCAGACCTTTCCGTCGTCGTGCCGGTCTTCAACGAGCGCGACAACATCCCGCCGCTGCTCGCCGAGATCGTCGCCGCGCTGCGCGGCCGCGCGGACTTCGAGATCGTCTACGTCGACGACGCGAGCAGGGACGATTCGCTCGCCGTGTTGAAGCAGGCGAAGTCGCAATATCCCGAGCTTCGCGTGATCCGTCACGTCGCGCAGAGCGGGCAGAGCACGGCGATCCGCAACGGCGTCAAGGCTGCGCGCGGCGCATGGATCGCAACGCTCGATGGCGACGGCCAGAACGATCCCGCCGACATCCCGAAGCTGAT